>JAAUQQ010000206.1 GCA_012032745.1 Synechococcales cyanobacterium RM1_1_8 | reverse complement strand
GCGGGGGTGGTGACGATTACCAGCGATGACATCCGCATTCGCGAGGCCGCTGTGGACCTGCTCTTGCCCCAGCCCCCCAGGACTGGGCCGGCCAGCCGTCCCGCCTCGGGGCCACGACCGATGCCCTGCTCAACCAGCAGGCCTCCAACAATGACCGCGCCCAGCTGGAGGCCCTGATTGACCACCAGGCCGAGCTGATGTCGATGCCCATTGCACCGGACCTCCTGGCCGCACCGCCCTTTTAACCGCTAGCCCTTGAGCCATGACCTCTGTTTTTAATCACTATTCAGGCCCCAGCGCGGAAGGCACCTTGCAACAGGGGTTTGATGACAGCGCTCGGGCGCCCTTGAGGCCCTGCGGGCCTTGCTCCAGCAGCGAGACCGCTCGGAGGAACCGTTCCCTACGCCAGACCTCGATGCCCTCGCGGCAGCTCAGGCGCTGGACCCAGGACAGCCGGGCTTGGTCGCCTCCCCCGCCCAGCCCCTGCAACCCACGGCGCGTCGCAACGACGACCCCGACAACCAACGGGCGGGCCTAGAAACCCAACTGGTCGCCCAGACCGCTGCGCTGTTGGAGGAGGCCTATGGGCAGCAGGGCTCCTACCAGGCCCAGAACTATCGGGTCGAAACCATCAAGCCCAGGACGGGACCGGCCCGCTATTCCCTCTACGACCGCCATGACCAGCGCATCCTCTCCTTCGACCGGGAAGGGACGACGATCTCCATCCGCGATGACCAGCTCAGCTCAGACCACAGGGCAGATTTCCTAGCCGCCGCTCGCACCTTGGACCAGCAGGGGTTACCGGAGACGCCCCAGCAGGCCAGCGACGTTCTCGGGGCCATGGGACCGGCGAGTCACCGGGCGCAATACCAGGAGCGCGTCACTCGCAGCGCCCAGCGCAAGCAGGCCACCGATGCCTTTGCAACCACCGTTCAGCCCAGCCCCCGCCAAGCCCACCCGCAGGAGCAGGCCAAGGTGCCGGTGACCGCCCATGACCTGGCGGAATGGCGCATGGCCTCGGTCACCCTGGGACGTTCTGCCGCCCAGGTCCAAGGGATTGAAGCCCATGCCCAAACCACGGCACAGCTGTCGGGCGCGGCGAACTTCAACCAGCTCTACCACCAGGCGAAGCAGGCTCACCTCGCCCTCCAGCTCGACCCCCAGCAGCGGGCCGCCCTGGACCGGGATTTGGCCCAGTTCCGCGACCTGGTCCAGGCGCGAGGACCGGGCTTTGTCCAGAACCTCTACCAGCTCCAAAGCCAAGCGGCTACACCCGTGAGCGTCACGGACAATGCCCAACTTCGTCAGGCCGGACCCCAGCCTGCGGGGCGGGGGCGCTAACCCTTTCACATCGAAGAACCAAGATGACGACTAACCCAGTCCCAGACCTCCCGGATCTCGAGCAAGCAGCCCATCACTATCTCGCCCAGCTGCTCCAAACGGGTGTTCCCCTCCCAGCGGCGACGACCATTGCCCTCGCCATCGCCCGCTTCGAGCGCAATCAGGGCCGACCGAATCCCACGGCCCATCAACTCATCAGGCATTACAAAGCCCAGATTTGTCGCGCCAACCTCTGGCGTTTTCAGCTCCTCTCCACCACCAGTCTCAGGCGGATTTCGACTCGCTTTTCGGGTCGCACATGAATCCTGTGCCAGACTCAGCCGCTCGCGCAACGCTGAACCATCCCCATTTGACAATAGGCAAGTACAAATGCATTACAATCAACCTCGATGCTCTCCCATCAGGTGCCTGCAATGGCCAGTGAAGCCAGCCCTAAAAACGACTTCGACTCGCCCTGGAAGCAGGCCTTGGAGTTGCTGTTCCCTGAGTTCATCGCTTTCTTTTTCCCGATATCCATGCAGATATCGACTGGACCAGGCCATGGGAATTCCTCGATACCCAGCTTCAGCAGATTGTCCGCGAAGCCCAGGTCAAACAGCGCTATGCCGACAAGCTCGTCAAGGTTTGGCAGCGCTCGGGCGATGAGATCTGCATCTTGGTCCATGTTGAAATTCAAAGTCAGCGGGACGATGCCTTCCCACAGCGCCTGTTTACCTATTACCACCGGCTGCGCGACCGCTTTGCGATACCGGTTACCAGCTTGGCGGTCTTGGCAGATTCAGACCCCACCTGGAAGCCCACCACGTTCTCCACCCAGCAGTGGGGTTGCTCGGTTGAGTTTCGCTTTCCCGCTGTCAAGTTGCTAGACTACCAGCAGAATTCACAGCCCTTGCGGGAGTCTGACAACCCCTTTGCCGTCGTTGTGATGGCCCATCTCAGAACCCTGGAAACGGCGGTTGATTCGCCGACGAGGCAGCAATCCAAAATGGCCATGGTGCGCGAGCTACTGGGGCGCGGCTACCCCGAAGAGACGGTCCGACAGCTCATGCGGTTCATTGACTGGATTTTGGTTCTGCCACCCCAGCGACAGCAGCAGTTTTTAGCAGATCTCAAACAACTCAAGGAGAGTGGCATGGCACCCTACATGATGGCTTTTGAGCGGGAAGCTCTGGAACAGGGGAAACAAGAGGGCAAGCAAGAGGGCAAGCAGGAAGCGGGAGCCGAGCTGGCCCTTGAACTGATTCAGGCCAAGTTTGAGGCGGACTTAAACCCAGCCATCTCGGCGGTCATCAAAACGCTGGGCTATGGCACTCTGACTCAGCTCCACCGCGCTGTTCTTCGCTTGGATAATGAGGCCGCTCTGCTCACCTGGCTGGTGCAGTTGCCCCTAGAAGCCGGAGCAGAACCGGCCCTGGTCCAACGGCTCTTTGACCAGGCCTTTGGCGAGGGCAACCCGGTTCCCGGTCAGGCGCTCTCCCAGCTGACCCCGGAGCAATGCCGCACCTTTTCCCAGCGCTTCCTGGATGGGGCCACGGCATCTGAACTCCTGCAATGGCTGGCTGCAATGCCTAGCTAGCCTTGGCTTCTCGTTCGCTCCACAACCTTTTGCGGTTGCCCTTGCCCAGGATCTCGCTTCTCAATGAAGCCAGGACGGGGGGTCAATTTTCCATAACCTTACTCGGAGGGAAGCCAGGGTGCTTTCAGTTTCCGAAACATTGACGCACCATTTTGCGGTGGCGTTCTCCCAGGGGGCGGCCTATCGCTCCATCGTTCAGGCTCGCCAGGAAGCCGCTGCTCTGCTGGAGGAGTCCGTCCAGCCCGGAACGCCCCTGGCGAAGCAGGTGGATGAGGCGGTTGAGGCGGGGTTGGTTCGCGCGGCCCAGGCCTTGGTCCAGGGATTGTCACCGGGGGATGCCTTTGAGGTTTTGGTGAATCTCTACGAGCGTCAGCCCAATCTCTCCACCCGCTCGTCCACCAGCATCAAGGAGCAGGCCTACAGTACGCCGGTTCCCATCGCCTATCTCGCCAGCCAGCTCGCGGGGATTGACGAAACCACGACGGTCTATGAACCCACTGCCGGTCATGGTGCTTTGCTGTTGGGGGCCACACCCGCTCGGGTCCAGGCCAATGAAATTAATCCACAGCGGGCTGCGGATCTCAGACTGCGTGGCTATCAGGTCACCCAGGAAGATGCGACGGAGCAGAGGCTCTCACCCCGCTCCGTCGACTGTGGTGATTGCCAATCCCCCCTTTGGCACCGTCAAGGATTCTGCCGGGCACCGTCAGCAGTGGCAGGTGAGCGGTGGCGCAGCAACCCGGACTTATCTCACCCCCCAGATTGACCATGCCATTGCCCTCAAGGCCCTGGGGGCGATGAAGGACGACGGCAGGGCGGTGCTCATTCTCGGCGCTCCCCTGTCCAATAAAACCGGCAACCGGGAGGCTGCTGCCCAGACCTACAACAGCAGGCAGAACCGCGCCTTCTTCGCCAGTTTGTATCGCAACTACAACGTGGTGAATCACTTCTGCATTGCGGGGGATTTGTACCAGCGCCAGGGCACCACCTTTCCCGTCGATGTGGTTGTGATTCAGGGGCGCGGGGCTTCCCAGTTGCCCCTGCCTGGGGCGGTGCCGCCCCCTGTCTACAATCGTTTTGAACCACTCAAGGAGCTGTTGCCCGATGGATTATCTCGACCGTCCCTACTGCTGGATGCCGAACGTCAAAGACTCCACCCTCCTGCGTCTCATGGCCGTGATGCTCCCGACGAACCAGCCTCTGGAGATGACCGACGACTATCTCCGCCGCCTCGCCGAGCGCGTCGAGGAACTGATTCTCCAAGAGGAGAGCCAGGCCGAAGCCTACGAGATGATCATCAGCTTCATGAATCAGGGCGTCTTCCTCAACCTTCAACAGCCGGAGCCGGACGATTCTCCCGCTCAGTGGGCCGAGGCGGTGACCCGCTACAACAGCCCGTTGGAAATCTATCTCAAGGCCGAGGGGCTGCTGACCTTTCCCCTCCAGCCCCAACCGACAGCAGCCAGCCTGGGCGAACTCCTCCAGGACCAACTGCTCGAAGAATGGCTCAGCTCCATGAGCTACCGCTGCAACCAATAACACCAACAGACTCCATTCCCATGGCACCTGAGCAAACACCCCCTGCCAAAGAACCCACCCAGGTGCCCTATCAGCCGCGCAGCGCGGCCCCCGCTTTCGAGACGTTGGTGCCCACCAACATGCAGACCGCTGTGACCGATGCCCTGGATAATCTGGAGCAGCGGGTGGGCAATCTCGATGACTATGTGGCTCGCCAACTGCACATTGAATCGACCGAGCAGCTCCATGACCGCTTCGGCGCTGAACAGGTCGATGCCCTAGCGCTAGCCTTCTCCAACCTGGACCAGAACCAAGGCTTTATCATTGGCGACCAAACCGGCGTGGGCAAAGGTCGCTTCGTCGCGGCGGTGATTGAACATACGCGCCAACAGGGATTGGTTCCCATCTTCATCACCCAGACCCCAGAACTCTATGGCGATATGTTTCGCGACCTGGAGGACATTGGCGTCAGCGATTTGAATCCGTTACTGACCAATGACAGCCTCAATGTGGTCCTGCCCAGTGGTGGGGCATTAACAACGAAGTCCGCTTCTATACTCCGGTCGCTTCCTGACTGGACCTTGAAAAGTCTTTGAGATGCGGTATAGATTAAGGGCCTAGACATCTCAACATATCAGCCATGTTGAAAATTGAATTTAGCGAAGCCGAGATAGAAGCCCTGGACTACGAGCGATACCATCATCCTCACCCGAAAGTGCAAAGGAAGATGGAAGTGCTGTACCTCAAAAGCCAGGGATTAAAGCATTCAGAGATTCGTCGTTTATGCCGCATCAATAGCAAAACGACGCTGAGCAAATATCTGTATGAATACAGTGAGGGCGGGATAGAAGCCTTAAAACAGTTGAACTATAAAGGAAAGCCCAGCGAGCTAAATGCTCATATTCCCAGCCTAAAAGAGCATTTCGAGAAGCATCCGCCCCGCAATAGTGCTCAAGCCCAATCGGAGATAGAGCGTTTAACGGGTCTAAAACGGAGTCCGACTCAAGTCAAAGCTTTCTTGAAGCGAATCGGGATGCGTCATCGCAAAGTGGGCTATGTTCCAGGCAAAGTGGTGGAATCCGAGAAAATCCAAGAGCAAGAAGCCTTTCGAGTGGAGCAGCTGGAGCCTCGCTTAGCGCAAGCGAAGGCGCAGGAGCGTGCTGTTTTTTTTTAGATGCGGCTCACTTTGTCCATCGAGCCTATCTGGGATTCGTCTGGTGTTTTACTCGCATTTTTATAGCCTCGCCTTCAGGGCGTAAGCGTTTCAACGTCTTGGGTGCGGTTAATGCCATTACGAGGGAAGTCATCACGGTGACCAATGAGAGTTACATCAACGCCGAAAGCATTTGTGAGATGTTGAGGAAGCTCGCAGCCTTGAACTTAGGGATACCGATTACCATCGTTCTGGATAATGCTCGTTACCAGAAATGTAAGCTGGTCTGGGCTTTAGCCGAAGAACTTGAGATAGAGCTGTTGTATCTGCCATCCTATTCCCCCCATTTGAATTTAATCGAGAGGCTGTGGAAGTTTGTTCGCAATGAGTGTTTGTATTCAAAGTATTACGAAAACTTTGATGACTTCCAGAAAGCGATTTCAACTTGCTTGGCACAGGCGAACACGACCCATCAGTCCGCTCTAAAGAGTCTACTATCCTTGAAGTTTCAGTCCTTCAAAAAAGTCCACATTTTAACCGTCTAGAGTATAAACAGCCGCGCCACCCTGGATCGGAGCCTGCTTCAGCAGGCATCCGCTCTGAGCTGTGGGGTTCAGCCCACAGCCTGCAACCGCCCCGCCCACCTTACCGTCATCGCGATCGCCCGGTCCGTTTTGCGATCGCCCCGCCGCCTAGGGATGAATCCCCAGGCTAAAAGCGAAACCCTGCTAAAGCAGGCTGAGTAGCCATAGTCTTTGAATTGGTGACCATTCATAAAACCACCACTCCCGTCAAAACCCATCTATCTTGCCTCACCAAACTTGCTGTACGGGATAAGCTGCCATTGCTGCATCAGCACTAACGAGGGTCAGCTCATAGGCGATCGCCTGAGCAATCAACATTCGGTCAAACGGGTCACGATGGTGCAGCGGTAACTTGAGATATGCCTCCAACGCCTGCTGTGAAATTGGCAGAATCGCAATGCCAAACTGCTCCAGTAAGCCATAGAGCGAATCAATACTTTCATCCAGCTTAAGCTTGCCAATATTGAGCTTCATCGTAATCTCCCAAAGACTCGCCGTACTGAAATAGAGCTGATTAGAGCCATCCAGGAGAATTGCTCTGGCCTGCTCGCTGAGCTTCGGATCTTCTTGAATCGCCCATAACAAAGCATGGGTATCCAGCAAGAAACGACCCATTACATGTACTCCGCCATATCTTCCAGCGGCGCATCAAAATCCTCTGCCATCCAGACCTTGCCTCGCCAGGCACCTAACAAGCCACTGCGGTCCACGATTTTCGGTGGATGCTTCAGAGACGATTTCTCAGCCTTATATCGCGTCAGCAACTGGCTCACATGGTTGAAAACATCTTGCTGTAACGAACGTGGCAGCTGCTGCAACTGCTCCAGAATTTTGAAAATCATCTTAAATTGCCTCTAAAACCCTGCCGTCGTGCCACCTTAAAAGCCAGTAATAGATCCATTTTAGCTCCAAGCCCAAATTCCCCTTGCTCCGGATTGCGCCTCTAACTCACTCTTCCAACAATGCCGACAGCGCCTCCATCTCCTCCATCGCCACCCTCAGCTTCTCCAAAATCGCCGCCGCAATGACCTCCGGCTCCGGCAAATCATCCGCCGACTGCAAGCTCTCATCCCGCAGCCAAGAAATATCCAAATTCTCCCCCCGCTCCGCGATAAACGCCCGGCTAAAACAGCGCCAGCGCCCCTCCTCACCCTGGTCAACTCGCTCAGCCCCACCATTGGCCTCCTCGCCATAGCAATGCTCAAACTCCGCGAAATGCTCCCGCGTCAACGGCGTCCGTTTGCCAAAACTCGGCATATTCGTCCGCAGGTCATAGACCCAAACCTGCTGCGTATTTTCCTTCTCCGTCTCGCCTCTTTGGAAAAACAGCACATTCGTCTTCACCCCCGCCGAATAGAAAATCCCCGTCGGCAACCGCAAAATCGTATGCAAATTGCACTTCTCCATCAAGTCCGCCCTTATGCTCTGGCCCTGCCCCGCCTCAAACAGCACATTATCCGGCAACACCACCGCCGCCCGCCCCCCCGGCTTTAGGCTCCGATAGATATGCTGCAAAAAGGCCAACTGCTTATTCGACGTCGGATAGGTAAAATCATCCCGCGTCGGCCCGCCGCCGCCCTTCTTCGTCCCAAACGGCGGATTCGCCAAAATCAAATCCGCCTTCGCCAACCGCTGCCCTGCCGGAGCCAGGGTATCCCCCATATCCACCGCCCCATCAATGCCATGGAGCATTAGGTTCATCAGCAACAGCCGATGGGCATCCTGCACCAGCTCCATGCCATAGATCGCCTGACTGCGCTGAAACGACTGCTCCGCCTCACTCAGCTCAAACAAATCATCCGTCCGTGCCTTGATATAAGCATCCGCCGCAATCAAAAAGCCCCCCGTCCCCGCCGCCGGGTCCTGGATCAGCTCCCCCGGCTGGGGCTGCATCAGCGCCACCATGGCATCAATCAACACACGGGGCGTAAAATACTGCCCCGCCCCAGACTTCTTCTCTCCGGCGTTCTTCTCCAGCAACCCTTCATACAGGTCGCCCAGCCCCTCCTCCTTGGCCGAATACCAATCCAGCTCATCGATGCTGGTGATCAGCTTCTTGAGAATGCGCGGCTGCTTAATCGACGTCTGCGCCCCCGCAAAAATCGCCTGCACCCGCCGATTCTCCGCCTCCCCCAGCTCCAGCAGCAGCTTGCGATACACCGTCACCAGCTCCGGCTCACTCACCAACCTCAGGTCGCCCCAGCGCAGCCCTTCCGGCAGCACCGCCTCCTCGTTCTTTTCCTGCATCATCTTCAGGAACAGCAGATAGGTCAGCTCCGTGACGTACTGCATGTAGGTGACGCCATCATCCCGCAGGACATTGCAGAGGTTCCAGAGCTTGGCGACGATATCGGATGTGGCGTTCATAGGCGGGCTTGGGCGGGACAAGGAAAGCACATTAGGTCATTATCTGGGGTGGATGGTTGTTGTGGGGTGTTGGTTACAGGCTTTAATACCCTGCTGATTGGGCTGGGTGAGGCGTCGGACTTGGCCTGAGGCTGTGGGCTGAACCCCACAGCTAAGAGCGAATGCCTGCTGAAGCAGGCTCAACAGCCCGTTGATTGCATCCTCTGGGAGCCCGCTTTAGCGGGCATGAGCTCTTAGCCAGGGAATTCATTCCCTGGCTGGCTCGGGGCGATAGATTTAGAGCGTTTAGTTGAGTTCGTGCTCTTGGTTACAGGCTTTAATATCCTGCTGATTTAGCGGGGGTGAGGCGTCGGACTTGGCCTGGGGCTGTGGGCTGAACCCCACAGCTAAGAGCGGATGCCTGCTGAAGCAGGCTTGACAGCCCGTTGATTGCATCCTCTGGGAGCCCGCTTTAGCGGGCATGAGCTCTTAGCCAGGGAATTCATTCCCTGGCTTTGGCCCTGGCCTTGTTTTGGTTGTCGCTGTGGGCTAAACCCCACAGCT
>JAAUQQ010000205.1 GCA_012032745.1 Synechococcales cyanobacterium RM1_1_8 | reverse complement strand
GACGGCGGCTATCTGGTGGTCGCAGAAGACATCCGCGCCGCCGATTGTCTGGTCGGGCTGGGGCTGAACACTGACTGGTCGTTTGAGGCCGATTTTCTGCAGCAGATGACTGCCCCCTGGCCGGTTATGATGGATCGGTCGGGGGCGCGTTGTTTCATCGGCGGCATTGTCCATCCGCGGCGCGCCGCGCACGGTAGTCGATCGCCCAGGCGACCCCAGATGGTTATTGAGACTAAGCGTTGCGAAGCGCAACACCCATGGGTTTGTCCTAGTATGCACCCTGCAATATTTATTTAAAGTAAATAATGGCTTCCCCCGGCAGACGCTGCGCTACCGCCTCTGACGCAGCCCCCGGCCTTCATCCCACCCCAGACCCTCGCCCCGCCGCCCCGCCCCTGTCCCTGCCTCGCCTGCTGGGCAATGCCCTGTTTGCGGGCATGGAGGGAGGGATCCTGGGCATGGCGCTACTCAGCCTGTTGGGGACAACGCTGCTCGGCTCCGGTGCCTGGCTGGTGTTGTTTGGGGCAATCGTGGCCCTGCAATATTTCCGCATTTTGGGCGGACTGGATCTGCCAATTATTCTGGCTGCCACCTTCGTTCTGGTGCTGTGGTTGCTGAAGCTGCCCCTGACCCAGCTCCTGATTGTGGCGGCGGCAGGGGGGTTGATTACCTTGGCGCTGGCTTTGTTTTTCCAGGTGGTCTATCGGTTGCTGAGACAGTTTCTTTAAGGCCGTTTCTATGGCTGGACTGCTCTGAATCCCTGGCGGGAGAATGGAGCCCGCCAGGGACTATTCCAGGCTGGCTTCATCTCCCTGGGCTAGATTGAGGCGGCGGCGCGGCCCGCCCAGGTTGGGAACAAGATATAGCTGGGTTTGGCTGGGGCCATAGCGTTGCTCCAGGGCTTGGCAGACCTGTCGGCCCAGTTGGTGGCGCAGGCTGTGGAATTCCGGGTGGAGGCGTAGCTCCAGGGCGATGGTGAGGCTGCGGCCCACAAGGCCGCGACAGGAGATCACCTGGCAGCCGAGGATGCCATCCACCTGCTGGGCGGTGGCGGCGATCGCTTCCGGGGCGATCGCCATCCCCCCCTGCCAATGGGGCACATGAACCCCTAGCCAGCGCCAGGCATCGCCAACCACCATGGCCAAAATGCCCAGGGCTGCGATGGATTCCAGCGGAACCACACCCAGCACCTGAGCCAAAATACCCAAGGCTGCAATCAACAGTAGCCAGCCATCTTGCAAGAATAGATAGCTCTGAAACGCCAGCTTTCGGCTCGCCAACCGCCGAGCACAAACCTGGGCCAGCCAGGCCAGCCCAAACCCTAAAATCGCCAGGATCGCCAGCAGGGGCAGCAGCCCCGGATGGAGGCTGGAGCGACCCGTCGAGAGTATGGCCTGGGGTTGGATTCCCTCGGCCTGGAGCAGCCCGCTGCGAAACCAGATTTGTCCCAGCAAAGAAATGCCGCCAAAGCCCAGCAGCGCCCAGAGCAGCAGGGCGGTGATGGTTTCTAGGCATCCCGATAGGTCGCGCTGGGGGGCGGTTGGGGCCTGGACGGCTTGGACCGCAGCGATGGGGGAGGCGAGCCGGGGTTGCCAGAGTGATTGCAAACCCGCCAGGGCGCTAAAGCAGAGCAAGAGCGTATGCAGAGCTGAGGCCAGCAGCCCCAGGGAGCCGGAAGCCTCGGCGAGCAAGAGCTTGACCACGAGTTGCAGAAGGGCTGCCCAGAGGAGAAGCGTGAGCGCTAGGCTGATTCCCCGTCGTCGCAATCTTGCAGGTGCCAGAGGATGGGCCATGGATGGGACCGTCCCCCTTGGTTGGGGGTGAGAAGCGCCGCTTCCTAGGGTCTCCCATCGGGTCTGCTCTGTCTATCTGCGGGGTGGCCGCAAGGCAGCGGCATGATTATCGGGGGGCGGCTGGAGGGGGATTGGGCTACCCCTAAGCCTGGCTATACGATCGCCAGGTTTGGAGAGGATCGCCAGGCCTGGAGCAGGTCAGCGCTGAAGCCTTGTGGGACTCAGGCGAATCGAGGCTCGGAGCAGCCTAATGGCGGAGTCGGAGACACCCATCTAAGCTATTTGACGCAGGAAAAGACTATTCCATACCTGGAGAGCCAATCACTGCTTCAGGGAGTCGGCTAGCGGGCTTAGCTGGGCGATCGCCGCTGGGGGCATGAACCGCTGGGGGGCATGAACCCTAGGGGAACTGGGGGCTCGACGATGGGGAGGAAACTTTCCGGGCGCAGAGTTGCAAGGGGCTGCTCCAGGCTCAGCTAGCCAGGTGGTATCTAGATGGTTTTTAGCTAGATGGTTTTTAGCTAGATGGTCTTTAGCTAGGTGGTTTCAAACGGCCACTAGATAGCTTTAAGCGCTCTGACCCCAGGCTCTCCAGGGCGATTTTCCGGGCCGGGCAATTACGTGTTTGTTCGGATATTATTTTTTACCTAAAACGAAGGACAAAGGATTGCTTTTTTGTCGTTCCGTACCAAATACTTTCCACTACGTAGGTGTTTCCCGCTGCCCTTGGCAATCCAGTGATATGTGGTATTATAGTCTTGCGTGTATCTACCTAAGCTTCTAATCCCTGCTCATACCAAGGCTTTCAAGCGATCCATGTCCTGAGTGATTTTACAGAGAGGCTGGCTTCAGACTGCACGCTCCCCTGTAATGATTTGCCACATGCCCTGGTTTGGGGTGGCATTTAGGGACCAACTCGTTTAACTCAGGGAGCCAATCAAGCGTGTGTTTTAGCAGGGGTCGCCATCTACATACCCCAGACAACCTTGGTTCCACCTGTGCCGCTGTCTCGGGCCTGGGCTCCGTCTCTGGCTCTAGCCCCTCGGCCAGACCAAGGTTTCTTTAGAGTTTGGTTCTTAACCTTTGACCCACCGCAATACCCCTATGTATTCAGCAGTCTCCCCCCAATCATCAGAATCGTCTCGACCTTTCCTGACTTGGCAACGCATCATCGACTGGGCCCAAGAGCACTACCGCTGCCGCTCCTTTAGCAAGGATGAGAAAATCCCGGTGCGTCCAGGTTTGCTGTATTTGGTGCAGCGGGGTTCTGTCCGTCTGATCGGCAATTCCCAGCTCAATGCGTCCTCCAAACCCAGCGAAGGTGGCGGCCTGTCTCAGCTGGCCCTCGAAGAGGCCTTTTTGGGCTTTGTGGGCGCTGGCCATCCCTTCGAGATTGTGGCCCAATCGCCCTTTACGCTCCAGGCCCATGCCCATGTGGACCAGACTTCGGTGCTGTGGATGTATTGGCACGATCTGGACAACTGGCCCCATTTCCGCCGCGAGGTTCTGGATGCCTTCCGCTATCAGCACCAGCGCAAGCTGCTGTGGTTGAGCACCCTGGGCCAGCGCCGCACGATCGATCGCCTCTTGGGCTTCCTGACGTTGTTGATTGAGGAATATGGCGAGCCCTGTGACTCTGGCTATTGCCTGCCCTGGTCCCTGACCCATGCCCAAATTGGCAGCGCCATTGGCTCGACAAGGGTGACGGTGACGCGCTTGATGGGTCGTTTGCGCCAGCGGGGCTTGATTAAGATCCATGGGGATAATTTGATTTGCCTGCCTCCCAACGCGCAAATCAACCTGCAACGCTAGTAGACTCGGGTTCATTTCGCTGAGCTTGGGCTTGACCCATGGCTAGGGTGGGGGCTGCGATCGCGGCTCCCACCTTGTTTCGCTAGATAGGGTTTGGCCAGATAGGGTTTGGGCTGTTTCCTAGGGCTCACTCCATCTCTCTCCCTGGGGCTTCCGTCTTTTGGCGGAGGTTGCGCTCCCAGTCTCGGTCCCAAAATCCGTATTTCCCTATCCTGTCTGTAGCTTTTAATTTCCGTAGAGGTTTCTGTTTCCTCTAGTGAGAAAAATGGCTAGGACTCATCCCAGGGCGGGACTGGCGGCAGCGGGATTTACGTTGGTGGAGCTGATGGGGGTGGTGGCGATCGCGGGCCTGCTGGGGGCGATCGCGGCCCCCAGTTGGATCTCGTTCCAGCGCCGCCAGGAGCTGAATGGTGCTCAGTTTGAAGTGCTCAGCGCCATGCGCGAGGCCCAGATCAAGGCCATCCAGCATCGCCGTAAGTGGCAGGCCAGCTTTCGGGAGCAGGAGGGGCGCGTCCAGTGGGCCACCCATCCCGCGGTGCAAACGAATCTGTCCCAGGTGGACTGGAACAATCTTTCACCTCGGGTGCAGATCGATCCAGAAACCACCCTGCGCCTCAGCAATGGCGTGCGGCGCGTGCAGTTCGATCCCTTTGGCAATGTCAATGGCCAGCTCGGGCGGCTGACGCTGTCGGCCAAGGGCGGCAGCGTGACCAAGCGCTGCGTGGTGGTTTCGACCCTGCTGGGAGCTCTGAGGGCCGGGGAAAACCGATCGCGCAAAGAGAACGGCAGATCCTGCTGGTAGTTCTCCCCAGGGCATTTTCGCTGGGAGGTTGAGCAGCCAGCGCCGGGCTGGAACCAGGCGACTCGTTTGCCAAACTTCGGTTGATTGGGCATCCTCAAGGTGATGGCCTGCTGGGATGCGGCTTGGGCGGTCCAGGAGCCCCTGGGAACGGTGCCTGGGAGCGGGCTTGGGTCCATATCGCCTATAGGGAAGGGATTCATCTGATGCTAATTGGGAAAATCAGGTTTAGAGATCGGAACTGGAGCGCTGGGTTAGACGGCATTTCCGGCCCCGTCGCGCCGAGGTTGGGGAGTCCGTGCCAGGGCTGGTGGGCTGGGGTGATGGCGGGATGGGGGGCGATCGCACTGGTCGCCACGAGCGCCACGAGCGCCACGAGCGCCGAAACCCTCTCCGTTACCTATGGCTCCATCCAGGCCCAAGTCCCGGTGGAGGAGGTGGAACTCTTTGCCCAGACGGGCCAGCTCACGGGCGAACTGGCCCAGTATGGCGGCCTGTTTCCCGCCGCCCAGCGGGAACGTTTCCGGGCCATTCTCCAGCGGACAGTTCCCCTGGATGCCACATTGGTTTCCCAGCTCGTGTATTCCCCCACCGGGGAAATTATCCTAGATCGTCTGGGCCAGATCATCCAGGAGCCCAACGGCAACGGTGCGGCGGCCCTGGGGGCAGGCCTGGTGCAGGCAGCGGCCTCCCCGGAGGGCTTGAACTTGGTGAGCCTGCTGCGCCAATTTCCTGCCCCGGCGGTCCAGCTCAATGGGGAGGTGGCGGTGGCCATGGCAGAGGCGGTGGGCCAGCGGTTGCAGGAGCGCGATCGCTGGGTCAGCGCCGTGGAAGCCCAAGCGGCCCAAGCCGCCCAAACCCAGCCCCTGCCCCCGGACGCCACTGCCCAGCTAACCCAGCCAGGAAAATATACCTGGCAGCGGCTGTCCTTCAATTGGGTGGATTCCAGCCGCCCCGGAGAGAGTGGTTCGCCCCTGGGCAGAGCGGTGCCGACGGATCTGTACCTTCCCCAGCCTGGGAATGCCCAAGCCGCTGCAAACCAGCCCGTGCCCCTCGTGTTGCTCTCCCACGGCGTCGCCTCCAACCGCCAAATCCTGGCCTACCTGGCCGAGCACCTGGCCTCCCACGGCATCGTCGTCGCCGTGCCGGAACATGTGGGCAGCAACGGCAGCAAGTTTCAGCGCTATTTCGAGGGCGTCGCCGAGCCGCCCACCCCCCGCGAGGCCCTCGATCGCCCCCAGGATCTGAGCTTCATCTTGGATCAGCTCACGGCTTTACAATTGGCCGATGCCCGCATTCCTGAGCGGCTCCAGGTGGACCGGGCGGTGGCGATCGGTCAATCCTTTGGTGGCTACACGGCCCTGGCCCTGGGGGGGGCAGAACTCAACCTGGCGACGCTGCGCCAAGCCTGCCAGGGGGGCAAGCCGGAAGATCTGTTGAACCTCTCCCTGCTGCTCCAATGTCGCCTGGGTGAGCTGGACAATAGCATCCCTGCCCTGAAAGATGAACGGGTGGCGGCGGTGTTGGCGGTGAATCCCTTCACCAGCCGCGTTTTCAACCCGGCTGGGCTGGGGGCGATGCAGGTGCCGCTGATGGTGGTGGCTGGGGGCGCTGATTTTGTTGTGCCAGCGGTGGAGGAACAGCTCGCGCCCTTTGCGGGGCTGACCGGGGCCAATCGCTATTTGGCGCTGCTGCGCAATGGCACCCATTTTTCTGTGCTGGGGGAACCCGCCCCTGAGGACAAAGCCTTGCCCATTGCTGCCTCGGTGGTAGGCCCCCACGGGGATGTGGCGCGGGAGTACCTGGAGGCCCTGAGCCTGGCCTTTGTGTTGCGCCATGGTCTGGGAGATCGGAGCTATGACGCCTATCTGACACCGGCCTATGGACAGGCGCTCAGCCGCCCGGAAATGCCCCTGAGCGTCGTGCAATCTCTCAACCAGCCTGAATGATCCCAAGGCTGCCCGTTCCACTGGCTCTATTCCACTGGCCCTACTCCACCGGTAGGGCAAACAGAGACTCGGGCAGGTCGAGCACCGGGGCCAGGGGCAAATCATCGGCCTTGAGCGGCGTCGGATCGGGTTTCAGCTCCTCTAGCCTGTCCCAAACCCGCTGCAAAAGGGCTTTAATCCGGTCTGGGTCACGGCTGAGATGACCAGAACCTCGCTGGAACAGGCTTGCTCTAGCTCGCTCTTGATCAGCGCCAGCAGTGCTTCATCAATGGAGTCCGATTTATTGATGGCGACAATTTGGGGACGCTCGAATAGATGCCTGCCGTAGGATTCCAGCTCTCGCTGGATGGTGTGGTAGTTGGCGATCGGGTCGGGGGCGGTGCCATCCACCAAATGGACCAGCAGTCGGGTGCGTTCCACATGGCGCAGGAAATCGTGGCCCAGGCCGATGCCTTCATGGGCTCCTTCAATCAGGCCTGGAATATCAGCGAAGACCGTGCCATCGCCGCTGTCCTTGCGCACCACACCCAGGTTGGGAACCAGGGTGGTGAAGGGGTAGTCGGCAATCTTGGGCTTGGCAGCGGACAGCACTGAGATCAGCGTCGATTTGCCCGCATTGGGCATTCCCAGGATGCCCACCTCGGCAATCAGCTTCAGTTCTAGGCGCAGGGTGAATTCTTCGCCGGGCAGGCCCGGCAGGCATTTTTCCGGGGCGCGGTTGCTGTTGCTGAGGAAGTGCTTGTTGCCCAGGCCGCCCTTGCCGCCCTTGGCCACGCAGATTTCATCGCCCGCCACCACCAGGTCACCCAGAAAGGCTCCGGTGACGGCGTTGTAGACCGTGGTGCCGCAGGGAACTTCCAGCCGCAGATCCTGGCCGCAGGCTCCGGTCATGCCCTTGGGGCCGCCCCGCTCGCCGATTTCTGCCTTGTAGAGCTGCCTGTATTTGAAGTCCAGCAGGGTCTGGAGTTGGGGGTTCGCGACCAAGATCACTGAGCCGCCATGGCCGCCGTTGCCGCCGGAGGGGCCGCCGGTGGGGACGAACTTCTCCCGGCGGAAGGTGACGATACCATCGCCGCCGTCTCCGGCTTGGACTTGGACTTTGACTTGATCAATGAATTGCATTGGCTTTAGCGGGGCTGTCCATTAATTGTAAGCTGTTCCTTATCCATCAGCGGATGTTTGAGAACGGTGGGGCGATCGCGCCCACTGAGGTTTCAAACATCCGCTCCGTTGATTGGGCAGGATTAGGGACTGTGGCGAAGGTCGAGTTTGAGAATGTGTATAAGAGCTTTCCGGCTCGCTCGGCACCCCAGCGCGGCAGGTTGAAGCCTGGGAGGACTCAAGCTTGGGGGCCAGGTTCGGGCGGGAGCACTGGTGGGACTGCGGATTTGGGCCTGGGCCAGGAGGCTCCCAGTAAGGCCCCCAGCCAGGCTTCCAGTCAGAAGGAGACCCCAGGCACGGGGCGCACCAGCGTGCTGCGACGCATCAATCTCACCATTGAAGATGGGGAGTTTATGGTGTTGGTGGGGCCATCGGGCTGTGGCAAGAGTACGCTGCTGCGGCTGATTGCGGGCTTGGAGGAGCTGACCGGAGGTAATATTCGCCTGGGCGATCGCCCCATCAACAGCCTCCCCCCCCAAGGCCCGCGACATTGCCATGGTCTTCCAGAGCTACGCCCTCTATCCCCACCTGACGGTCTATAACAATTTGGCCTTTGGGCTGCGGCGGATGCCGGTCAATCAGGCTGCCTTGGCTGCCCAGGCAGCGGCTTCGAGCTTGCCCAACTGGGCGGAGCGGGCCTTGGTGGCGGGGACGCGATCGCTGCCCAAACCCCTGCGCTATAGACCGGAGCAGGAGCAGCAGATCGAAGCGCGCATTCAGCAGGTGGCGCGGATGTTGCAAATTGAAGGCTTGCTCCAGCGCCTGCCCAAGGAGCTATCGGGGGGGCAGAAGCAGCGGGTGGCCCTGGGACGGCGATCGCCGCGCATCCCCAGGTGTTTTTGATGGATGAGCCCCTGTCGAACCTGGATGCCAAGCTGCGGGCCGAAACCCGCGCCCAGATCGTCGGCCTCCAGCGCCAGCTCGGCACCACAACAATCTATGTCACCCACGATCAGGTGGAAGCCATGACCATGGGCCAGCGGATTGCGGTGATGGCCGCTGGGGAAATTCAGCAGGTGGGCAGCCCCTTGGCGTTGTATCACCGACCGGCCAATCGCTTTGTCGCGGGCTTTATTGGGTCGCCGCCGATGAATTTTATCCCCGTGAGCTTACAGGCTCCAGGGCTGCTGTTGCATGAGCAATTCCGCTTTACCCTGCCGGAGGGCTGGTCCCAGGCGGTGGCGGACTATGCTGGGAAGCCGCTGTGGTTGGGCATTCGGCCCGAACATTTGTCTTTGTCTGTGTCGGCAACTAAAAATCTGCCGATGCGGGTGGCCCAGGTGGAAGCGTTGGGCAGTGAGACATTTATTTCAGGTGATTTGCAAGGGACTGACGTGGCGCTTCAGGCGCGGGTGGAGGCGGACAAGCCCGTGGCAATTGGAGACCAGGTGTGGCTATCGCTGCGGTTGGACCGGTTGCATTTGTTTGATCCGGTGACGGAGCGGGCGATTTTTCCGGCTGGGGCTGGGGCGTAAGTTTTGCCCCCCTCACCCTAACCCCTCTCCCCTTGTGGGAGAGGGGCTCCGGTCCGGCTCCCCTTCTCCCCCCAAAACCAACAGCGGGGAGTAAGGGGCTGGGGGATGAGGGTGGCTCAAGCTGGGCTAAGAACT
>JAAUQQ010000204.1 GCA_012032745.1 Synechococcales cyanobacterium RM1_1_8 | reverse complement strand
CGTTGACCAAGCGTGCAGGAGTGACCTGGTCGCACACGTCGGCGGCGAGTCGCTTTCACCGGAGCACCGAGCGCCGCTACTTCTGCCGGGCCGACTCCAGGTCCGCTTCGCCGCGCGCCACCAAGACGACGCAGGCACCTTCGCGAGCGAAGTCGACCGCGGCGGCGCGGCCGATGCCGCGCGAAGCGCCGGTTATGAGGACGACCTTGGTGGAGAAACGTCGCAGCAGAGCGTGCTGGGGTGCCATGTTGGAAGAAGGGTCTGCGCGCCGGCAGCGATGATAGTACAGCGCCTTCCCCTCCCCCGTCGGCCGCCTCGAGCTCGCGTTCAGCCCTGGGCGACCAAGGCAACTTTGCTCGTTGTTGCCGGCACGGCATGGCTGCGGTGTCGCAACAGCAGCCGCAAACCGCTCTCGAATTGCGTGACCAGAATCGCCGTCAGCATCAAGACCAGGAACCAAAGACCGCAGGAAAACGGCGAGAGCCGGTAAAGGTCGAGCCAGAGCGCAATCTCGGGCAATCCTGCGGCGTGGAATACCCAACCGAACAGGCGCCAGCCGGGAAGGACAAGCAGTACCGCCAGCGACAAGGCGCGCACCAGGGCAGGCACCGGCTCCGGGTTCCACTTCGACTCCGGTCCTCGCGGCAGCAGGTTGGCCAACCAAAGTTGGCTCAGCGTCGCTCGCGGGCGCAGGAAGCCACCCAGCAACAACGGGTGGCGACCGATATGGACCGTGCGTCGCAACGGCAGCCCGACGCCGGCGGCGCGTAGGTTCCAGTCCGCTTCTCCCAACCAGAAAACCATCGCGATCACCAGAACCGCAGACACCCAGCCGGTAAGGAGGTCGAACCAATGGCGTCGCTCGACGAGCCGGCGGATCTCTTCTGGATCGCCGAGGCGCCTGCCTGGATGAGCACGGGAGCGCCTGGGTAGTCTTGCAGGTCGACGCCGGTGAACGCTACCTGCACACTGACCACGAAGAGCGCGGCGAACAGCATCAAGCTCAGGGGCAGCAGCAACTGAAGCCGGTGGCTGCGGGGATTGTAGAACGGAATCGCGGTGCGGTAGTTGAGCTGGACCTTGAGGATGGCTTGGGTCAGGGCGGCTTGGCACTTTTGGGCGATCGCCCCATAGGTTTCTGGATCCTCCGTCAGGGCCTGGGCAAGCTGCTGTTTGTAGGCATTTTGCTCAGCGGGGGACAGCTCACTGAGATCGCGCAAGGCAAAGCCAGATGGGCAATAGGCCTGCCAAAACCCAGCGGCAGTCGGTCTGAGTTGTCTTGGAGAATATGTCGCCAATCCACCATTGGCGCTTCGGCATTGCAGTCATAGAACGCCGCTTCAGGCTGGGTGAAGTAATTGGCCCGCTCCGGCAGGGCATCAAACTGGTTCACCAAGGTCTTGCCAGCGCTCCCCTCCCCCGGCACGCAGAAATCAAACAGCGACCAGGCCGCTTGCTTGCTGCGCCGCTCTTCGCCGGAGAGGGCCACAAACAGGGCATAGATCGGCTCATATTTGCGATCCAGCAGTCCCGTATGGAAGGCGCTGTAAGTGCCGCTGGCGGAGACCAGTACCTTGCCCTCCTGGTGGAGGCGCAGGAAGCTGTAGTTCAGGTAGTGGGAGAGGATGGGGTGGGCCGGTGGAGAGGTCGCTGGACCCCAGTGCCACGGTTCGGGCAGGGCCAGGGCAGCCAGCTTGGTGCAAATGGTGGCGGAGCGGGCAAAGTCACCGTAGTCGCTGGGGGAAAAGCTGGCCGAAGGGTTTGCCGAAAGATTGGCCGAAAGACTGGCCGAAGGATTGGCTGAAGGATTGGCCGCAAGATTGGGCAGCTTGGGTTTGGGGCTGGGCGATCGCCCGGCGATCGCCAGCTTGTCCGAAGGCTTTGTCGGCAGTGGGAGCGGCGGCTTAGGCTGGGGCGGCGGGGCCGGTCGGGCCGAGGGCTTGAGCCGTCCATAGTAGATCGGATGCAGGGCGGACTCATCGCGGCGCAGCTCGATCAGATCGGGGCGGTCCGCCAAAAAGTCCTTGAATTTCTCATAGCCATATTTGGGAATGGAAAATTCGGGATAGATCTCGTTCAGCTTTAATTTGATACTCGACAAATGGATCCAGTCGTTGCCGTCGGCAGGGTTGCCAGCTAGCTGGGTCAAGGCTCCCTGGAGGAGACGCTTGAGATCAGCGGGCTGCTTGAGACGGGCTCGGTTTTGGCTGCGATCGAGATCCACCAGGTCGGGAGCGGCCTCCAGCAGATCCGTCAGCCTTTGGAAGCCGCCATAGGTTTGGGAGGAAAAACTGGGATCCCTTTGCTTGAGGGAGCCGCCCAAGGGAGCCAAATCCACCCAGGCTCCGCCGCGACCCATGTCATACAGCGCTTGGTAGATGACGCGGCGCAGCTCGGGCGTGATTGAGGGGGTCGCCGCCGGGAGGATCGTCGGCCCAGCCGTTTCCTGGGAGGTGGCATGGGACGGTGCAGCGGATGGGGGGCGAGGGGCCGGGCGATCGCCCAGGGACTCAGGGGAGTGCCGCCGCTGGGGCCGAATCCCAATCAGCCGCAGCAGGGTCTGAATGAGCCGTTGTAAGCGGTTAAGGAATAAAACCATAGGTCAATTCCATAGGTGATGGTTGACAGGTCTTGGGGGAACCCTTTGTTTGTAGCGTTTCCGTAGCGTTTTTGTCACATCTCTGTCGTGGATGCTGACCGCAAGCGGACCGAGCCAAGCGGGTTCCACCGACGTAGCCGCCCAAAATTCGCTAGGGCTGGCAACAGTCTGTCGAAGCTAAATTCTTGACAGTCTCTAATATTTGCTACGGATATTTCCCACGATGCAGTCCAGCCTGGGGTGCTGTTCGTTGGGGCCAGGGTTCGAGCTAGGGATTAAGCCACGCCCCAAAACCGCAGGGTCTTGTCATTGCTCGCACTGATCAGCTGAGCGCCGTTGGACTGGAACAGCAGCCCCGTCACGGTCTGTTCGTGACCCGTCAGCACCGCCACCAGTTCCCCGGTGTGGAGATTCCACAGGCGAATGCTGGCATCTTCACCGCCCCCCGCAATCAATTGGCCATTGGGGCTAAAGGCGATCGTCTTCACCGGTCCCTGCAACCCCAAAAACCGCCGCTGGAAGCTGCCATCGCGAAAGGACCAGAGGTGGATGCGGCCATCGCTGCCCCCCGCTGCGAGCAGGGCGCTGTCGGGGCTGATCTGGAGCTGGGGATCCACCAGGCTGCTGTTGTCCAGGGTCAGCAAATGTTTGCCGGTCTGGCCCTGCCAGACTTGAATCGGTTCATCGACAATGCCCGTCACGAGGGTCTTGCCATCGCGGCTGAGGGCCAGGGACCAGATCGCCCCCTCCCCCGGTGCCCAGCGCTGGATGATGCGACCGCTGTTGAGGCTCCAGAGACAGACGAGGCCATCAGCTCCGCCGCTGACCAGGGTGGCCTTGTCGCCGCTAAAGGCCAGGCCGCGAATGGTGCGATCGTGGCCAATCAGATCATTGAGCGGGCGAATTTTGGGCAGGTGCCAGAGCTGGATGATGCCCTCGCGGCTGCCCGTGGCCAAAATATGTTGGTTGGGGTGGATGGCCAGGGCCAAAACCGGACCCTGCTGGCTGCGCACTTGATCTAGGAGCCGACCCGATGGCAGCCCCCAGCGCTGGAAATAGTGATCCTTGGTGGCGCTGAACAGGGTGCGGCTGTCCTGGCTGAGGGCGATCGCGTTCACCCCCGCCTCAAAACTGCTCCAGGTCTCCAGGCAACGCCACTGCACTGAGCCCTCGGAGCGCACCGGGCTGGGGCGATTAAACGGCTTTGGTCCTCCGCTGCGGGCCACCGGCTCGGCCCCCGATTGGGGATGAACATAGCGAGGGCGGGGCTCGGCGGGGGGCGCAGTGGCGGGGCGAGAGGGGGAAGCGGCAGCGGCATGGGAACGATTGGAGGGGGGCTCGGGAGGCTGGGAGCGGTCTGAGGGCGAATCGCTCGTATTCGGTCCGAAGGGTCGGCCTCGGAACGGATCGGCTCCGGGGGGCTGGGAGCGCGGCCTGCGGAATCCGGTGGATTTGGGCTTGGCTGGTTGGGCGCTGCTGGGCTTAGAGCTGGACTTAGAGCTGGACTGGGCACTGCTGGATTTAGCACTGGCCTGGGCATTACTGGTCTGGGCATTACTGGCCTGGGTATTACTGGCCTGGGTATTACCTGGCTGAGAACGTCCCGCCTGGGCGCTGTCTGAGGCCGGGGGCGGGCGCGGTGCGGTGCGCTGGGGCCAAGGGGATGAGGGTGGCCTTGGGGAGGCTTGGGGCGTATCAGAGGTCGGGCGGCCAGGGGATACTCCGTTTGTGCGCGGAGGATGGGCCTTGAAATGTTCGTAGGCTTCGTTGATCAGCTTGATTTTCTCTTCCGCAATTCGCTTATCTTCGGGGTCCACAAACCTGTCTGGATGGGAGGTGCGAGCCAAACTGCGATAGGCCAGCTTGATCTCATCCATGCTGGCTTGCAACGGAAGCCCTAAAATTTCGTAATAGCGAAAAAGGTTCACAGAACAGAACAGCTAAGTTAATGTCGGCGACTTGCCCAAGCTGGATCGGGGCCAGACTGGCCGGAGCGGTGGTCCATCGGGGCTTTTAACCCAGGCAGATCGCCCCATGCCCATGATAGGGGCTTGTGTCGGGGTAAAACGAGGGGGGCAGGGCCGAAGCTGTTCCCGTGAAATCTGCGTCGGGTTGGATCGACCCATGATCTCGACCCATGATCTCGGCCCATGATCTCGGCCCATTGCATTGACCTGTTGAATTGACCTGTTGAATCGCCCTGTTGAGTCAAATTTCCCATGCGCTTTCCCACTGCCCTGACTGTGCCTGTTGTAGCGATCGCCTTCACAGGCTTCAGTTTTGCCAATCTCCCCCTGGGCAATCTCCGCACCCTGAACAGCCTGGGCAGCCAGCCAGCGGCGGCTAGTCCGGACATGGCCCCATCACTGCTGGCCCAACAACTGGCCCAGGCTCCCCAATCGACCCCCCTCAATCCCACGATCAAAGTGGGGATCGTGCAGCGCTTTGGCAGCAAGGCCGAGGACAAACTGGTGATCAAAGCGGTCCAGGGCGATCGCCTCGCCGTTACCATGGACCGCGCCGATGGCAAAACCGATCGCCTCGACCAGCCTGAAATCACCATTGAAATTAAAACCCGCCCCTTCACCGAACCCCGCCTCTACGAACGCCTCGTGCTCAGCGACCACCGCAGCTTCGAGAGTGCCGAAGACAGTGCTAACCAATGGCGGGCCAAGGGCATCGAAGTGGAAATCGCCCAGCCCGCAGGCTGGCAAGTCTGGGCCAAACGGGACACCTACCGCACCCCCCTGCTGCGCCGCCTGCTACTCGATGATATCCAGGCCCAGGGCATCAGCGGCCCCTACCTGGACAGCGAAGTGCGTGAAAGTTTCCCCCAGGCCAGCACCACAGTCCAGGGCTACCGCTACGATCGCAACCAAATCAACATTGCCAGCGGCGGCGAAACCCTGCTCGTCAACGGCGTGCCCTATCCCGGCGACCTGCGGCTCCAGCCCAATGCCTATGGCACCTACACCCTGGTCAACAACGTCCAGATTGAGGACTATCTGCGGGGCGTCGTGCCCCATGAGATCGGCCCCAATGCGCCCCAAACCGCCGTCGAAGCCCAGACTATCCTGGCGCGCACCTATGCCCTGCGCAACCTGCGACGCTTCACGGTGGATGACTATGAAATGTGTGCCGATACCCAATGTCAGGTGTATTTCGGCTGGAAGGCCAATGTGGCGCGGGCGGATGCGCGATCGCCGCCACCCGAGGTCTAGTCCTCACCTACGACAACGAGCTGATCGATGCTGTCTACTCCTCCACCACTGGCGGCATCACCGCTGCCTTCACCGATGTCTGGAACGGCGAACCCAGGCCCTACCTCCAACCCGTGGTGGATTCCGTCTCCGGCTCCTGGGATCTGAGCCGCCGCAGCCTGGCCGATGAGGAGAGCTTCCGCCAGTTCATCCAGCAGCGCCAGGGCTTCAATGAAGATGGCTGGAACTACTTCCGCTGGACCACCCAAGCGACCCTGGCCGAGCTGACTAAAGACCTTAAAAGCTATCTGAAAAACAAAAAAAATCCCCTGGCTGACTTCAACAGCATCCAAGCGATCGCCGTGACGGAACGGGCCAGGGGGGGACGGATCCAAACGCTTCAGGTGACGACGGACAAGGGCGAAGTTGTGCTGGTCAAAGATGAAGTGATCCGCGCCTTTGAAGCGCCCAACAGCCTGCTCTGCTATCTGGAGCCCATGGTCGATGCCCAGAACACCCTGACGGGCTACAAATTCATCGGCGGTGGACTGGGCCATGGCGTCGGCCTCAGCCAGACGGGCTCCTACAATCTGGCCAATCTGGGCTGGTCCAACAGCCGCATCCTCAGCTTCTACTATCCCAATACCCAGCTCCAGCCCCTCAATCCCGACATCCGCTATTGGGTCGAGCCCCAGATCCTCGTCGCGCCCCCGCTCGCAGCCCCCGCCCCCGCCGTTGCCCAGCCAGATGCGTCGGCACCGGCTGTTTCCGAACCGGCAGCCTCTGCACCGGCTGTTTCTGAACCGGCAGCCTCTGCACCAGCCGCCACACCGGCTAGCCCTGCACCAGCGGCAACCCCACGGCCAACCAACCGGGTCATCGATCCCGCAGAGGCCCTTTCCTTCCCGGCATCGTCAAACCTTGCCAGCCCCAGTGCAGCCCCGGCCAGCGCGCCTCTCCCCGCCTCGTCCGGCGGGGCGACGATCGCCGATCCCGCCGCCATTCCCGTCCCCAGGCCCTAGCAGCCAGGCCCTTCTTCCATAAAAGGCGAAGGGGAGACGGATTGGAGCTCCTCTCTCTCCCTGGGAGAGGGGTTGGGGTGAGGGGTTGGGGTGAGGGCAGCCCAACTTAAGCCCCAATGCAATCTACTAGACCAGCAATTGCTGGGCATCCTGGGCCGACACCCCCTCCTCCCAGGGCCAGCGCTGTTGGTGGTCTGGCCAAATCATCTGAATGGCGGAAAACTCACCGTTGCCATGGAACCAGACGGCCTTGGGCATGTGCAGCCGCTTGGCCTCGTCGCCACAGGGACGGAACAAGACCTGGCTGGCGCTTTCGCCGGGTTCAGGGCTAGAGCCCCCGATCGCCACCGGCTCATTCAAAACGGGGGGCATCCCTTCGGCAATCTGCTCCGCCTGGAGATTGAGCACCAGACGCGCCACCAGAGCCGGTTGGCCCACACAAATAATTTCTGGATGCCAAAAGCTATTCCAGAGTCCCACGGTGTAGGTGGTATTGAGGCCCGCTGCGGTGCGATCGCCGACAAAACAACAGCCATAGGGACTGTGGAGCACCTGGGCAATGATTTCCCCCTCCGGGGAGCCTTGGATCGATTGCAATGCCGCCTGCAAACTCCCCGGTGCCAGCTCATAGCCCCCCGCTGCTTCAAACAGCGCCACCGTCGCCACGTAACCATGCTTGATCAAGCGGTTGGCCAACAGCGTCGCCGCCAAGTAATAGCGCTGCTGCTGCAAATGCTGTTGCAACCGTTCACGGGCATCTTCACAGTTGAGGGTCATGGATGGGGATACCTAACATGGCCAAGCGAGGGCCGTGGCAAAGCGACGACAGCGACCGATTCTGGCGGGCGGGCCAGGCTTTTCCCTAGACTGCCCAAATCCCATTCGAGACAAAACGGTCTTGATTTGGATAGGGAATTGATAAAAAGGTAATCTAAACCCCTTGGAAGCCGTGCAGCTCTTGAGTAAGGTTAAGGGAATCGCCGAGACCATCCCCAAGACCACCCCCAAGGATTGCAGTAACCTAGCCATGACACCTTCAACACCGGACTCGGCCAGCCGCCTGGCCGTTGCGCGCAGCCGCGATCGCGCCAGCGACAAAGCCCTCCAAGGCAGCACGGCTGTTCCTTGGGAAGTCGAAGGCGAGTTCGAACTCGATGCCCACATTGTCAACCAAAGCGCCGGAGAGATTCTCGTCAAAGTGCCCAAGGGCGAGGGCTATACCTACTTGACCATCGCTGGCTTCCTGCCGGGAAAAATCGTCAACCAGCGCTGGCATCTCTCCTGCATCCGGGAATCGGGCCGCATTGAGTTGCTCGATGGTGAGCCCCATAGCGCCCGTAACAAGACACCCCAAAAGCTGTCCATCGTCAGGATCGAAGACAAGAAGGCCTAAGCAGCGTGCCAGTTAGCCCATCGCCTCCCCCCGGCTCCCCCCCTGGCTCCCCCCTGGGGCCAGCAAGTCCCTCTGACAGCTTCCGGATCACCTTCGCCCCCCTCTGCCTCACCGAAGCCTACGAACTCGCGGACGATGCCCGCAACGGCGCGGTCGTCGTCATGGGCGGCACCGTGCGTAACAAAACCGATGGCAGGCCCGTCTCCCATCTGGAATACCAAGCCTATGAGCCCATGGCGCTCAAGGTCTTTCGCCACATCGCAGCGGAGATTCGCCAGCAGTGGCCCGAGGTCAACCGAGTGGTAATTCACCATCGCACCGGACGATTGGCGATCGGTGAACTCAGCGTTCTGGTTGCCGTGGGCTGTCCCCATCGTCGGGAAGCCTTCGCCGCCTGCCAGCACGGCATCGACAGCCTCAAACACCAAGCCCCCATCTGGAAAAAAGAACATTGGCAGGATGGCGCCAGCGAATGGGTCAGCATCGCCGCCTGCGAAGCTAGCCATGGCTGAATGGCTGAATGGCTGAACCTGGTGCCGCTGCCTGGGGGGTTCTGTTTTACAATTTTTGGCTGAGGTCGGGGCAATTCACCCAGACTGGATCCGAACTGTTGTACTATCTCAACCGTACACCATGCCTGTCGATTGCAGGATTGTCGATTGAAACCCCAAGGTCCAACCTATGCTGTCCCCTTCGATCGCGCCAGGCTCGATCGAGGCGCATTCTTAGTGATGCTGCGGGGGGCTTCAGCCAAGAACAGCGATCGCAACCGTCAGCGAATTTTTGACCAGCTCATGGAGCAATTTGAAGCGGGCCTTGCCCCCTTCGATGACCAAGATTGCTTTAGCAATGGCCTGAGCGAGCAAGACCTGATTTATATTCCCTCCCCCCCCCGAGCTTGAGATGAGCAAAAATGTTGAGATGGGCAAAC
>JAAUQQ010000203.1 GCA_012032745.1 Synechococcales cyanobacterium RM1_1_8 | reverse complement strand
ACTCAAGCGCTACAACCCTTTCAGTCCATGGGTAAAATATTTCTTGCCAGGTCAGGGGGCGAGTATTGATCCGCCCCCTGACCTAGCTTTTCAAGCCCTTGCTCGATGATTCCTGCACTCAGCGAAATCCTAGACGATGCAACGCATACGAGCGATCTGGTAGGGCTGAGGTGAGGGATAAGCCAAAGTACTCAAAGTCCCGCTTTAGTTCACCTTGAACAATATTTTAGCGACCCATTCTTCTGGATCAAAGATCTTCTGTATCGGAGGATTCAAATCTACAACTAAATTCGTATCGAGTTTAGCATTTAGTTGTTAACTATTATCTATTACCCCCTGTAACCCTCGTCTTCAGCGCCGAACTTGCATCTATATTAAGAACCTTCTACAACTTTATCCTTGATTAAACGAATCCATAGACTTGTATGGCCACCCCTTCAAGCCATCCTTGGATGCTAGGGGCGCAGGTCAGCTCAGTAATGTTGCGCTCTCCCAATAGTTTTGCAAAACTTGCTACCATTCTCAACCAAAAGGTTCAGCAGTAACTCAATCGCGATCGCCTTGAGTGCAGCCTGACTCGATCTTAAGATCCGGCGATTTTCCAAGGCAAAGCCAATAGGCTAAGGCTTAGGAGCGAGTACAAAATACCAGTGCCTGAGCAGCGAAACGCCCCAGCCCTAACGCAGAAATACCTGCCCCCCTCTGCAATCAAAAATTTGTAAGCTCGACTGCATCAGCCCTGTAGCCGCTGAGTACAGCGCCAATGATCTTAGTAAATTTGGATGGAACAGCGGCGATCGCCCCCCGAGATTGCGACTGCTATAAGCAGACAAACGCAACCCCATCCCACTATGTCCCCCTCAAGCCAGGGCTTTGTCCATCGCCTGCGATCGCCCACCCTCCCAAAGTTCCTCCAAGCTTGTTCCAGCTTTCTGCGCGATCGCCGGACCAGCGACTCAAGCCGTTGGGCTGACTTCTCGATTATTTTTGAACATGATCCAGCAGCCCACAACTGGCTTGAAGTGCTCTGCTGCTACCCCGGTCTCCATGCGATCACGGCCCACCGCTTGGCTCACTGGTTGTACAACCATCGAGTGACCCTGCTGCCGCGACTGATCTCCCACCTGAGTCGATTTTTCACCGGCATCGACATTCACCCCGCCGCCCAGTTGGGCCGGGGCGTCTTTATTGACCATGGCATGGGTGTCGTCATTGGTGAAACCGCCATCGTCGGCGACTACAGCTTGATTTACCAGGGCGTCACCCTGGGCGGCACCGGCAAGCAGACGGGCAAGCGCCATCCCACCCTGGGCAGTCGCGTCGTCATCGGCGCTGGGGCCAAAGTACTCGGCAATATTCAGGTGGGCGACCATGCTCGCATCGGTGCTGGCTCCGTGGTGCTCAAAGATGTGCCCAGCCACTGCACGGCGGTGGGGGTTCCCAGTCGCAACGTCTGCGATTGCAACACTGACCAAGCTCCCCTGGAGCACGGCCAACTTCCAGATGTTGAGGCAACCGTTCTCAAGCAGTTGCTCAGCCGCATCAGTTTGCTAGAAAGCCAGCTCCAACAGCTCAGCGATTCCAGCGGCCCAACGGCATCTTCGCCCAACGGCATCTTCTGGCATAGCCAGCGGCTCAGCCGCTGGCCATCCCCTGGGCTAGTAGCCGTCTTTTGGACAAGACAACGCCTGTTCCAGTTTTTTCCCACTAAAAAAATCCACTATGACCAGCTCTCCCTGCATCTGCATCAATGACACCACCCTGCGAGACGGCGAACAGTCCGCCGGGGTCGCTTTCAGTCTCGACGAGAAAATCGCGATCGCCCAAAGCCTCGATGCCATCGGCGTGCCGGAGCTAGAAGTGGGCATTCCTGCCATGGGCCAGGAGGAGGCCCGCTCCATTCGGGCGATCGCCCAGCTCGGTCTCAAGGCCCAACTGCTGGGCTGGAACCGCGCCCTGCGATCGGACATTGAAGCCTCGATCCACTGCGGCCTCACCCGCGTCCATATCTCTATCCCCGTCTCCCAACGCCAAATTCACATCAAATTCCAGGGTCGCCAAGCTTGGATGCTAGAACAACTGCACAGCTGCATCAGCTTTGCCCGCGACCACGGTCTGGAGGTCAGCGTCGGCGGCGAAGACAGCTCCCGCGCGGAGCCGAACTTTTTGCGAGAGGTTGCCCACCAGGCCCAGGACTGGGGGGCCTTTCGTTTCCGCTTTTGCGACACCGTCGGCATCCTGGACCCCTTCACGACATTTGAGCAGGTCAACGCCCTCGTCTCCGCCCTCGACATTCCCGTGGAAATGCACACCCACAACGATCTGGGCATGGCAACGGCCAATGCCCTAGCCGGGATTCGGGCCGGGGCAACTTCGGTCAACACCACGGTCAATGGTCTGGGAGAGCGGGCCGGTAATGCCGCCCTCGAAGAGGTGGTCATGGCCCTGAAGCAAATCCATGGCCTCAAGACAGGGATTCAAACCCAGCAGTTTCTGGCCCTCTCCCGCATGGTTGCCCAAGCTGCCAACAGTCCGGTGCCTCCCTGGAAGGCGATCGTCGGCCAAAATACATTCGCCCATGAGTCCGGCATCCATGCCCATGCCGTGTTGCAGGCCCCCGATTGCTATGAGCCCTTCGCCCCCGAAGAGGTGGGCTGGGAGCGGCGCTTGGTCATCGGCAAGCATTCCGGGCGGCATCTGCTGCTGCGCCTGCTGCAAGACCACGGCATTCCCTTGGATGCTGAGCAGGGCCAGTCCATTCTCAATGCTGTGCGCGATCGCGCCACCCAGCTCAAACGCAGCCTTTCCACAGAAGAGCTGCTCGCCCTGGCTGCCCCAGTCCTCCACCCCCTGGCCCACCCCCCAGCCCAACCTGACTGGCAATCCAGGCAATCCAGGTCAGCCTAGCCCACAATCTCCATCGGTATTTCCCCTGTTCTAACCATCCCAATCCATCAAACCCATGAAAATTACCCTGCATACCAACTCCAGCGGCCAACTGATGATCTACGTTCCCAAAAAAGACTTAGAGGAGGAAGTCATCACTCAGATCCAAACTGACGATGCCCAGATCTTCACCCTCTCCAACGGCTGGCAACTCTCCGTCGATGGCCTCACTAGCCCCTTCGCCACGCCCCAAACCGTTCGAGCCAGACGCCTGCAATAGGGCAGGTGCCTCCAGCCAGCTCTTACCATCAACTCCATGCACCAACTCGGTTTCTTCATCAGCTTCGTTGCCCCATCGTTCTCTCCACCTCCCCACTTCATCTCCCCATTCCATCTCACTGGAGCTTCACCATGTTCAACCTCGCCCCCCTCCATCCCCCCAGTAGGATCTTCAACCTGGAAGGCACCTTCCTAGGCTTCCTCCGCCAGGGATTTGACCAGCCCGAATCCATTGTCCTGGAAGTTGAGGAAGAGGAAATTGCGATCGATCTACCCGCCAACTTTTCCCAAACCTCCCAAAGTAGCTGGCGACAGAGCCTGCAACCGGGCGATCGCATCCACTGCATTGGCCGCAGCCAGCTCAACCTCCAAGCAGGCGTCGTTAATCTGAGGGCCTATCAGTTTTTTACCAGTGATAGGGGCTCAGCCCCTTACCTCGACTGATTGCCCCAACGGGTCACCCCAACTGGCCTAAAACTGGCAAAACGGCTTCAGAGGATGTTTGAGAATTCGCCAAAGCCAGCGATCCTATACCCAACAGGCTAGGCTGTGCCCGCTGTTTTAATCAAAAGTACATCAAAAGTACGGGCTATGGGCACCATCAGCTACAGCCAAAGCTATTCTCAAACATCCTCTCGCGGTGTAGGGCAACTCCCCACGGGCTGGCTCAACTGATACAGCCAAAATCCCTAGGATAAAAATCACGATCTGCATGATCAGAAGTCGCAATCTGCAATTCTTCAAAGAGAGACATCGCAGTCTCTCTTTGATCACTTGATTAGGCGATATAAGCTTGAATTGAATTTTTGAAGATAAACAAAATATTAAATTAAAGCAACAAGAGTTTTGCTTTTAAACAGCTTTTAAACATTTTCAGAATTCATAACCTTCTTTTGCTTTAAACCGTATTCGAAGCGACAAAAATAAAAGGAATAACGTCCAGGTTGAACGTCCCTCAACTCCAAACAAATCAATAATTAGCTTGGCGGCATGTCCTGGGGGGCGCCGCTGAGCAAATTCATTGACTCTAGGGTTATGACCTATACCATCAAAGATGGCTGCACAGCTTGCGATAGCTGCCGCCCTGCCTGCCCCAGGCAGGCCATTCAACTCAATCCCGATGCCGAAGGCTACTGGATCGATCCAACCCTCTGTGATGGCTGCCCCGATTTAGAAATTCCCGCCTGCGTTACCGCTTGTGATTTAGATCAACTGCATTTTTTACCTGCGAAAAAGGGGCGCAGCAAAAGCACGCTGCTGCCCGCCGCTATTCCCGACATTTTCCTCAATGGCAAAACTAATCCCTTTGCTTCCTCTCTTGTCATGTGGGAAACCTGCAATCTGCTGACCCAGCGCCAGGGCCTGCCCTGGCAGACTGACTCCGAGGGGCGGCTATGCTATCGACGTCCGGTGCAGCGGGGGCTGGGCGAATTGCGCTTTCGCCTCGCGCCGGATCCCACTGCTGTCGAGGTGATGCCCCCCTCAGAAAGCTTGGCGGCCCTGGGGGAATTTGAACTGCGAGCAGCCTGTGTTCACCTGATTTTTTCAGCCTACGCCGTCACTCAAGAGACCCCCTGGAAAACCTCCTTTACGCTAACCAGCCAGCACTTTGAGCAATATTTAGGACTGGAGAAGCGCAAGGATCTCACCAAACTGGAGAAGCTGACGCTGATCAAGGACTTGGTCTATCAAACCTGCCGGTTTCGAGTGGCGATCAACTGGCCACGCCAGGGCAGAGTTCAGGGGTTTAGCCTGGCGGAACATGCCGTGTGGCAATTGATGGACACCCAATACTACTTTGAGCAAGATCGCGAGGGCCATGACCATTTAATTGGTCTCAGCTTTGTGGTTCAAGCAGGGGACTGGGCCCAGAAATTCCTCAACAAGCAGCGCTATCGCCAGCAGACTGCTTTTTATCAATACAGCACCCTGCCGCGATCGCTCCTCCTCGAAAGCATGAGCAGTTGGCAACAGCACGAGGGAGCCGTGCGACTGTTGCTGTGGCTACTGTTTAAACTCAGGCTGGGGGGCGATCAGCGGATGACCGTGCGCAAGCTCCTGCGCATTGCCTATGGGGATGCCAGAGTTGTGGAAGCCACTACGGTCAGGGGGGCCCACAAGCGGCTGCTCAAGACCTTTGAGAATGACTTGGAGGCGCTCTACAGCTATGGCCTCATCCCCCTGTTTGATCCCGACACCTATCCGGTAGAGATTCAGCCTTTTTGGGCACGCGTGGCCGAGATCCCTGAAGATGCCGAAGCTGCCCTGGACTTTTGGACCGAGGATGCCCAGCAATCCCAGAGCCTGACCACCAGCGCCCCACGGGATAAGTGGCAGCGCCTGCTCAATGCCCGTATTCTCAGCTTTGAACTCCCGGAGGATTGGCAGCAGACCCTGCGGCAGCCTTCCAAGCGACGCCGCAAGCGGGCCGCTGCCAATCAGCGGGGGGCGACCCTGTCGGGTGATGACATCAAGGCCGCTCGACAGCAACAATCCCTTAGCCAGCGAGCCCTGGCCCAGCGTCTGGGCAAAAGCCAGAGCTGGATTCGAGATGTGGAAAAGGGACGCTTCAAGGTGAATTTGAATGACCAAGCGTTACTACAGCAAGTCTTGGCAGTCACGCTGGGGTAGGAAGGCTGATCGGCTCCGAGGGAGGGATAGCAGCAGGGCGATCGCCTGCAACCAGCCCGATCTCCATCAGCAGGAAGGCGGCTGGCTATCGATCTGGCTATCAATCTGGCCAGCCAGCCGCCAATCCGATCGCACCCTCACCCGAGCCCGTAGCGCCCCCAAGGCCCCACGAATCCGCTGGTGACAATAGTCCGCCTCCGGGTGGGGCTGCTGCCCTGGCTGCTGAAACCGGGGTCGTTCCCCATACAACTCCCCCTGCGCACCGCCACCCGCCGCGCCAGCTCATAGAGCAACTCATCCTCCAGCACCAGCTCCGTCAGAATCGCTTCTAGTGCCTCCATAGGTGCATCAAAACAGCGGCTCACCCGCAAATCCTCCCGCACCACTTGCTTTAGCACCAGCCCGAGCACCCCCGGCCCATCCTCCAAATGTTGATCGATAAAGCCATCTAGCAGCGCCGCCGCCCGCAGGGGCCTCGGCACCGCCGCATTTCCCTTCAGCAGCCCCGCCCCCGCCTGGGCGATCGCATCCGCCAGCGTAAATGCCCGCCCCCGCAGCTCCCTCGGAGCCAACCCCTGATCCTCTATTTCCACCATGTCCTCCGTCCTAAAGCAACGATACAACCCATATTCTCTCCATCCTTTACTAAATTGATGAGGCCCACATTGCCTACCCCCACAAACGCGACCTTCGCCTGTTCTACGAGGGACTTGACCGTTAAAAAAGACTGCTGGGTTTGCAAGAGTTTGTGCTCCTTAACATTGGTGGCCACAACGGGAGTGGGCACCGGATAGGGCGATGTAGTAGAGCCAAGCGGCACGGGCTGCTAAGTCCAGCTTGCTTGGGTGCGAGGGACGATTCGTTGTTTCCTGTGAGCGGCGAGTCTCTGGTGGGCGGCGGCTCTCATGATCACGCTGGGTCGAACCTGGCTTTCCCATACTGGCGGTTGCAGAAAATTTGTACTGATGTACTTATTTTGACTAGGCTAGTACAGTGGCTTTCTGTGCCAGCACAAGCGCACCCAAAATTCCCGCCTTGCTGCCTAACCCTGGCGGGACAATGTAGTCCTCAATGTTGTCGATAATTTGGGGCACAGACAGATAGGCATTCAGCTTTTGGCGCACCTGATTTCGGACCTGGCTAAACAGCTGTTTTTGTTCCATAACGCCACCACCGATGATGATTCGCTCGGGTGAAAGCATCAGAATGAAGTTGACTAAGCCTGTCGCTAAATAACCAGCTTCTAAGGCCCAGGCGGGGTGATCGTCAGGCAGGGATGCGCCTTTCTGCTGCCACCGTTTTTCCATGGCAAATCCAGAGGCCAAGCCTTCTAGGCAGTCTTTGTGGAACGGACAGCAGCCAGGAAACGGATCAACCGATAGATCATGGGGAATTAAAATATGGCCCATTTCAGGATGCAGTAAGCCGTGAATCGGCTTGCCGTTCACCAGCCCACCGCCGCCAATGCCAGTGCCCACGGTCAGGTAGATAAATGTCCCTAGCCCCTGGCCATTGCCCCACTGATGCTCGCCCAAGGCAGCCGCATTGACATCGGTATCGAAGCCCACGGGAACGCCCAGCTCTCGCTGAATGACGCCCGCAAAATCCACCTGCTGCCACCCCGGCTTGGGCGTGTCTAAAAACCAGCCAAAGGTCGAAGAATCTTCTCGCAGATCGATCGGCCCAAAAGCACCGATGCCGATCGCATCCAAGGCCCCTTCTTTGGCAATCTGTTGATGAAAAAAGGTAACGACTTGACTCAGGGTTTCCTTCGGGGTGGTTGTGGGAATGCGGACTACAGCCCGCAGATCATCAGGCCCCGTCCCCACGGTGCAGACAAATTTGGTGCCGCCTGCTTCAATCCCACCGAAAAGTGCCATCTGATTGTCCCCTTGTAGCTCGCGTTTTGTCTGAACTGATTATCTGAACTGAACGGCTGACTGAACGGCTGACTGTACGGCTAACTGTACGACTGACCATATAGGCGATCGCCGATTTTGCCCCCTCAGTGAGGGCGTAGTGGGGCGGGTAGAGATAATCTGTCCCGGCGGCTCGGACAGAGCTGTCGATAGCAACCGGCTTCTTCGAGGGCAATTGGGGCCAGCTTTTCGGTGAGGGGGTGGCTGGGGCGAGGACCATGGGGGAGGGGTAGGGCATCGCTTGTTCAGTCTGGCGTTCTGGTCGCCAGCGAGCTGGGCCAGGTAGTCTGGTCACGCTGTGGTCACGCTGTAGTCTGGTCACGCTAAGGTTGCCGACCTGCCCGGCTCCGCTTCCCAGGGGTCAGGTCTAACACCCCATACTTCGGCGACCAATATTGATCGCGGCTGTGGAAATAGGCGACGTCTTGACATTTGCCCTTGCGGTGGTCGAAGACGGAGCAGCGCAGCATGGTTTTGGTTTGGCCCTCTTTGCAATAGCTGTGGCGTTCGAGCAGGGCACCGCAGCTGGGGCAGGGGTGGTCGGTGAAGGCGCCGGGGTCGGGGCTGCGCTGGGCGTAGGGCCGTTCGTAGTTTTTTTTGACCTTGTTCCAAAACATCACGGTTTCGCAGCCGGGGGCGTCGCATTTGAGGAAGTGGTTAGCCTGGAGCTTTTTGGATTTGGAGGGGATTTTTTTGAGCAGGGCGCTGCATTGGGGGCAGGGGACTTTGCTGGTGGTTGGACCGGCAGATCGGCTGCGGGGGTGACTGGCGGATTGCCCTGGGGACTGCTTGGTGAATTTGCTGGAGGCTGGGTTGCTGGCGGCGGCACTGCCGGAGCCGTTGCGGCGGCGACTGGGGTTGGACGCGGCGGGGGGCAGATCGCGATCGCTCCCGGACGCTGGCGCAATGGTAGCAGGCTGATGGGCCTGTTGGCTCAGCACCTGGCCCAGTTTGCCTTGGGCCTGGGCGATCGCCGGGGCAAAGTAGCCCTGATACCAGCCGGTGAGGTAGCGCTCCCAGTTTTCCTGGCCCTGGGCGATCGCATCTAGTTTGCTTTCCATCTGGGCGGTGAACTCGGGCTGGATCAAGTCCGGCAGGAGCTGTTCGAGGGCCTGGTCGAGGTTCATGCCCAGGGGGGGTGGGCTGGAGTTTGTCCTTGGTTAGGGTCACGTAGGTGCGATCGCGCAGGGTTTTGAGCGTGGGGGCGTAGGTGCTGGGGCGACCGATGCCCTTGCGTTCCATCAGCTGGATCAGCTTGGGCTCGCTGTAGCGCGGCGGCGGCTGGGTTTGCTTTTGGTCGGCTTGGGCCTGGGTGAGGGTCAGGGCTTGGCCGACGGTGAGGGTGGGGAGCTGGCTGTCGGCTTTGAGGTTGTTCCAGTAGCGGGTGTAGCCGGGGAATTCGACGACTTGGCCTCGGGCTTCCCAGTGGATGGTTTGGGGGTCGGG
>JAAUQQ010000202.1 GCA_012032745.1 Synechococcales cyanobacterium RM1_1_8 | reverse complement strand
CCCCTTGTGGGAGAGGGGTTGGGGAGAGGGGGGAAAAACTTACGCCGCAGACTACCAGAGCCAGGGAATTTTGTAGAGATTAGCGCAGAGATTAGCAAGGGAAACCAGAGAGAATGGAGCGCGATCGCCCCCCAGCCCATCAGTCCCAACCGAAAACCCCACAGACCGCCCAATCCCTAGCAGCATTAGTAGTCCTAGCCCTGGGCCTCACAGGCTGCGGAGCCTCCCTAGACCAAGCCCTGGGCCGTCCCCCAGCCCCGATACTCCCCCATCCCAACGCGCGCTGCGCGCCGTGCCCCGGCAGGCCGAGCCACCCAGAGCCTACCCGCCAGTCAGCTCCGCGATGCGCGCATGGCCGAGCCCGCAGCGCCCAATGGCCAGCCCGCTGTGGACTATGGGCCTTACAAATCGATTCAGCCCGGAATGACTTTGGCGGCGGTGCAGCAACGCCTAGGGCCATCAAGCGGGCCATCAAGCCCGGAAGGTTCCGGCAAGATTGCATTTCAGGGCACTGCCAGGGCCGCAAACAATGGCGCATCTGGATCTGAAACTGAACCCCAGACCGAACCCAGCCCAGCCCAATGGCAATGGACTCACCCCAGCGGGGTCTACAACATTCATGTAAAGCTACAGGCAGGCGCAGCCGCCCAGGCAACATGGACAGTGCAGTCCAAATGGTTAACCTACAACCCGCCACCCCAGTAGGCTGTACGAGAGTCAATGATCTAGGGCCAGCACGATCGGCCCCTGCGAGCCCTAGACCGACCCAGCCTAAACTTCCAGCAAATAGAACCCCCGCAGAAACCCCAGGGCCTCTTCAGCGCGAATGGAGGAGGCTCGCCGGGCTTCCTGGGGGAGTCCCGCAGAGCGGGTGATGGTGCCAGAGATATTGACGATGCGCTTGCCAAACTGGGGATGTTGATAGAGCGTCACCATGTCGCCGCTGGAGTTTTGCAACATCACCTGGATGGGCGTCTCAAAAAAGCTGTGGGTGCCGCTGTCGCTGGGCAGTTTGACGGGGCGGATCTGGCCGATGAAGGGCTGTAGCTGGGCGGCGGTTTGTTCCACGGCCCGGTGCTCCGCTGGATCGAGCTGGGTGCCCAGGGCTTGCAGGGTTTCCAGCAGTTTGAGGATGTTGTGGTGGACACTTTTGACGTTTTTGAAGGGGTTGACGATCAAGTAGGCGATCGCCAACAAATCCGTCTCCCTCGCCACCGTGAAACTCAAATGGGTGCGCCGTTGGCCCACCTGGGCACTGGGGGGAGATTGGAGCAGGGGAAACTTACGGGCCACCTGGTGATAAAAACTGGCCAAGATAAAATTGTGCTGGTGTTCTAAGCCCGCATCCACCGTGAGCTGGACCTGGGGCTGGGCGGGCCGCAGGAAGGCCTGGGCCTGCTGGGGCGTGGCGAACTGGTGGATTTTGTCGCGATCGCCCCCCCGGCTCAAATCCACCCACTCACAGATCAAATCCTCCGTCTTCACCCCAAAGCGGGGCGTCTCCCAGAGTTTGGCCCCCGTCAGGGTCGCATGGGACAGATCTGCCCCCACCCAATGAACGCGGTTGAGACTGGCCTGGGTCAGGTCCGCATGGACCAAGCTCGTCCCGCTGAGGATGGCATTGCTCAGATCGGCTCCCATCAGGTTTGCACCGCTCAGTTTGGCATCGCTGAGATCGGCCCAACGCAAATTGGCCCCGCTGAGGTCCACCCAGCGCAGATTGGCCCCGCTCAGGTTGGCCCCGCTCAGGTTGGCCCGCTGGAAATTGGCATGGCGCATCTCGGCAAAGCGCAGGTCCGCCCCACTCAGCACGGCCTGGGAAAAGTCTGCCCCCTTGAGATTGGCATGTTCCAGGTTCGTTGCAATCAGCGATGCCCGGCGGCAATCTGCCCCCTCCATCTGGGCCCAGGCCAGACAGGCTTGTTTCATCTGAGCTTCCTGGAGGTTGGCTCCATTCAGATTGGCCCGCTGGAGATCGGCCCGCTTGAACCAGGCTCGGTTGAGCTGGGCTTCGGATAGCCGCGCCTGGGCAAACTGGCTGTTGCTAAAGTTGGACTGGGCAAGCTGGGCCTGCTGGAGCTGGGCCTTGGTGAAGTCTGAGCCTTTGAAGTCGGCCCCGCTGAGGATGCGACCCTGCCAGCGCACGCCCCGTAGCTGGACGCCTTGGAAGTGGCGATCGCCGCTGGCATAGAGGGGCAGAACGCGATCGCTGTCCAGAATTTGTTGGGTTGTTTCCATGGATTGTCTTACACCACTTGACTCAAACTGGAGCTGGGATAGCGGGCCAAGACCAGGTTTGCCGACTCCCAGGGCAAAGGGCACTGGGCACTGGGCACTAAAACATCCCGGAGAGTTCCAGATATATATATCGTCTGACTGGCTCGCCGGAAACTGCTCTCCTTTCTGGGAATATGGTGCCCTGGGGGGAGACCACACTCACATTGCTGAGGGGTAACGCCCCTCACAAGGCTGGCGATCGCACCCTGGAAACGACCCAGGGAAACGACCCAGGGAAACGACCCAGGGAAACGACCCAGGGGAACGACCTGGGGAAACCATTTGGAAACCATGCATCAAGCTAAACCTGAGACGGATCTCACCGTTGGAATTGTGGGTCTGGGATGATCGGCGGCTCCCTGGGATTGGATCTGCGAGCAGCGGGCTATGGGGTGTTGGGGGTGAGCCGCCAGCAGGCGACCTGCGATCGCGCCCTGGCCCGAGGGGTGGCGGACTCGGCCAGTTTGGAGCTGGCCAGCCTGGCTGGGGCAGATGTGATTATTCTTTGCACGCCCCTCCATGTCCTGGGCCAGACCGTGGTGCAGCTACGGCCCCACCTCCGCCCCGAGACGGTGTTGACCGATGTGGGCTCGGTCAAGGGGCCGATTGTGGCCGAAATTGCGCCCCTGTGGCCCAATTTTGTCGGTGGCCATCCCATGGCGGGCACGGCGGACCAGGGCATCGAGGCGGCGCTGAGCAATCTGTTCCAGGGGCGGCCCTACGTCTTGACTCCCACGGCCCAGACACCGGAGCTGGCGGTGGAACGGGTCTGGGCGATCGCCCTCGCCCTGGGAGCCCTGCCCCACCGCTGCACCCCCGAGGAGCACGATCGCGCCGTGGCCTGGATTTCCCACCTGCCGGTGATGGTCAGCACCAGCCTGTTCCAAGCCTGTCGCCAGGAGCCCAGCCCCGAGGTCCGCCGCCTGGCCCAGCAGCTCGCCAGCTCTGGCTTCCGCGACACCAGCCGCGTCGGCGGTGGCAACCCGGAGCTGGGGCAGCTCATGGCCCGCTACAACCGCGAGGCCCTACTGACCAGCCTGGGGGCCTATCGCCGGAGCCTGGACCAGTTGATTGCCCAGATTGAAGGGGAGGATTGGCCTGGAATTGCCCAAACCCTGGCCCAGGGACAGGGCGATCGCCCGCTGTTTCTCTGAGCCGATCTGGCTTGGGTCATGGGGCCATGGGGACAGAGGGTGCCACCCCCCTTGAATCCAGCGCCCCAGGGCCTCCGCTGCCATGGGGGATCTATGGAGTAAGTTGGAGGCCAGGCTGCGGGATTCTGCGGGATTGCCCATGGGAGAGCGTCCCGCTTCGGGCGGACCAAGCCCAGGCCCAATGGAACATCACGGGAGCTCGTTCGAGCCCTTGGGAAAGTTTTCGCTAGCCAGTTCTGATCATTGCCTCTTAGAATGCTGACCTGAGACCTGGCATCCGATTAAACACCGCTCCTCAATCAGTTCCCAGGCCTTACAGTTCCCAGACCTTAAAAGATTGAGAGGATATTTAGTATAAAACGCGAATCTGGGGCAACCCGGAGGAGAAGCCCGCGCCGTACCGCCTAAGCGGTCGGCGTCGGGAGTATGTCACAAAAGCCAAACGGCTGCTTCGTAGAAAATCACAGTCCGCTACCCTGTAGAAGAATAGAAACAGACAGCTCAATTCAAACTCGACCCTGCACGACCCACCTGGTTGCTGGCCCAGTAGCTGGCACAGTTACTGGCCCAGCGACCGTCCAGCCCCCTGCTGTTCCCTAAGCCTCCATGACCTCTCCTCAGTCTTTCAAATCTAAGTCTGGGCGGCGACCTTCTCCCCCGCCGCGCTCGGGAGTTAGGGGGGGCTAGCCAGGTGGCCCCTGCCATCCCCCCCGAACTGGGGCGATCGCAGCGGATCTCCCCCGCGATCGCCCGCCGGGCTGGCTGCCCAGAACCCTCGTGAGCTGGCAGCTCTGGCTGTTGCTAGGCATGGGCGGAATGGCAGCGGCGGGCAGCCTAGCGGTGGTGTCGCTGGTGCGATTGCCCCAGGCCTTGGAATGTCCCCGAGTCTTTTGGCCCCTGGCTTCCGCTTCCCTACGCGTCTACTGTGCCCAGGCAGCGGCGGAGAAAAATACCCAGCGCGGTCTGTTCGATGCCATCACCCTGGTGGATTCCCTGCCCGCAGACCACCCCCTGCGGCCCATGGTGGACCGCAACATCCGCCGCTGGTCCCTGGAGCTGATGGATGTGGCGGAGGAGCTGTTTCAAGATGGCAAGCTCAACGAAGCCTTGGAAACGGCGGAGCGCATTCCCTACGATCGCCTCCCCTGTACCGATGGCGAATGCCCGGAAGAGTTTATGAAGCGCCGCAGCGAGCGCTGGAAGAAAACCTGGGAAAAGGCCGAGAAGATTTTTGCCGATTCGGAAAAGGCCCTGATCAACCAAAAATGGAACAAGGCAGCGGAGATTGCCACGCTGCTGCTGTCGGTGGACAACCGCTTCTGGCGAACGACAAAATATGAAGAGATCAGCGGCCAGGTCCAGGAGGTGCGCGGCACCAACAGCGTCCTGGCCAAGGCCAAGGCCCTGGCGGATAAGGGCGATGTCAAGAGCGTGATTGAAGCGGTGCGGCTGGCGGCTTCGGTGTCGCCCCAGAGCCGACTCTACCCCGTGGCCAAGGGCGCTCTGGCTCGCTATGGTCAACAGCTCATGGCCCTGGCGGAGGAGGCCCTAGAGGCCAAGGACTTGAGCGGCACCCTCGATATTCTCGCCAATATTCCCAGCCAGGCCAACCTCCAAAAGGAGGTCCGGGATTTCCGCATCATTGCCCGAGCCCAGTCCCGCACCTGGACCGGGAGTGTAGCGGATATTCAGGCGGCCATTTCCGAGCTGAGAAAGATTGCGGTGGATCGGCCCTACTACAGCAAGGCCCAGGAGCTGGTGACCCGCTGGCAAACGGACATCGCCGACATTGCCCGCCTCGAAAAAGCGGAGGCCCTGGCTGCCCGAGGCGATGTTCCGAGCCTGATGGCGGCGATCGCCGAAGCCTCCCAGGTGCCCCAGAGCAACCCCCGCTGGGAAAATGCCCAGGCCCTGATTGGCCGCTGGACGGCGACGGTGCAGACCCAGGAAGATCAGCCCCTGCTGGACCGGGCAGAGCAGTTTGCCCTGGCGGCGACGCCGGAGGCTTACCAGGCGGCGATCGCCGAAGCGGACCGCATTGGCAAGGGGCGTGCCCTATACGATTCAGCCCAGGAGCGCATGGGCACCTGGCGCGGCAAGCTGGAATGGCTGCAAGATCAGCCCATTTTGGCCCAGGCCCGCTCCCTGGCGGCTTCGGGGAACTTGACCGGGGCGATCGCAACGGCCAAACAAATCTCCGCTGGGCGAGCGCTCCACAGCGAGGCCCAGGGGGCGATCGCGGGCTGGCAAAAGCAGGTGGATGCGGAAAATAGCCTGGTGGTGGCGCGGCGCTATGCCCAGGACGGTTGGAATTCTGGGGCGTTGGTGCAGGCGATCGAGGCAGCCGATCGGGTGCCGACGGACAGCAACCTGCGCTACGACGCCAACTTGGAAATCGCCACTTGGAGCAACCGCCTATTACAGATTGCCATTGAGCAGGCAAATTCTGACCTGTATCAGGCGATCGATACGGCCTCGCTGGTGCCCTCCTGGACCGATGCCTATGGGGCCGCCCAGGCTCGGATCAGAAGTTGGGATGCAATGTTGCAGCCCGCCGCGCCGGTCTATGAGCCGGAGCCAGCGTTCCGTCCTGCGGCACCGCAGCCAGCACCAGAGCCGGAACTAGAACCCGAACCAGAGCCAGCTCGCGGGGCTGGGGGGCAGCAGCCCAGGCTCCCAGTCGATGAGATTCCAGTGTCGCCGCCCCTGGCGGAATCTGCTCAGCCCTAGGTGTTTCTCAGCCCCAGGCGTTGCTCAGCCCCAGGCGTTGCCCAGCCCCAGGTGTTGCCCAGACCTAAGGTATTGGGGCGCTCGTGATTGGCCAACCCGAGGAATGGGAGCGCTGGATTTGGCGGACGGCGGTGAGGGCGGCGTAGCTGACCCCAGCGGTGCCTTCGCCGGGGTGGGTGGAATCGCCCACCAACCAGAGCCGCTGGAGGGGGGTGCGGGTGGCAAAGCCAAAGGGGCCGAAGGTGGGGATGCGTTGGCCAACGCCGCCGACGATGCCGCGATCGCGGGCGGTGTATTTGTAGAACGTCCGGGGCGTGGCGGTTTCACAAACGAGGATATGTTCGGGGCGCAGGTCGAAGTAGTCGCCGAGGCGGGCGATCGCCCCCGCCATAAAACGCTGTTTAAGCTGGTCATAGTCCGCTGCACTGCCCGCCCACCACTGCCCCACCTCGGTAAAGGAAGAGGCAATGATCGTCGCTTTGCCCGCTGGCGCGCGGCCATCGTTGGGCGAACTGACGGAGACAAACAGCGAGTTGTTTTCGCCGATGGGGCCGCCGTAGTCGTACAAAAACTGGAGATGGGGCGGACAGTCAGGGGGCAGGGCCGCCGCTTCAACGCCCAAATAGATCACAAAGGCCCCGGAGCCCTGGGGCAGGGCCTCGATGCGATCTGTAGCCCTGGACCCGAGGATGGGCCAGGGCGGGGGCATCGATGAGCTGGGCAATGTCCTGGGCGGTGACATTGGCGACCACATGGTCAGCGGGTTCTTGGAAGGTTTGGCCGGTTTTGTTGTGGCGCAGCGTGACCGCCTGGGGGCGGCCCCGGTGGCTGTGGATGGCGATCGCCCGGTGGCCCATGTGCAGCTCGCCGCCATCGCGCTGGAGGGCCTGGTGGAGGCGATCGCTCAACACCTGCATACTGCCCTCCAAATGGAACAGCCCCTGGGGCGCTTGGGAGACTGCCAGGGCCGTGGCGGCATAGAGCAGCGCCGTGTCCTCCGCCGTCACCTGGGAATAGAGCTTGAGCTGCATGTCCAAAAATGTCCGCAGCCGACGATCCTGGCCCAGGTCAAATAAACGCAGGGCATCGCCCACGGTGGCCAGGCTGTAGGGCAGCGTCAGCAGCGTCTCCGGGCGCAGGGCCTGGAGCAACTGTCCCAGATCCCAGGGGCTGCGGGGCGGCAGCACCGGATCGCGACCCTGGAAGTTCCAGCTCACCTCAAACAGTTTGGCGAGGAGATTCCAAAAGGGCTGGCTGCCGGGGAACTGGCGATCGCGCTCCCGCTGCCAGGCGGCGGGGTCTCGCCAGACGCGGATCGGTTCGGCCTCGCCAGGCAGAAACACCGCACAGGCGGGATCACAGGGGCGGGCCTCCGGCAGCTCAAGGCCCAGTTCGTGGAAGATGCGGTGGTGAATGCCCCCCGGTTCGAGCCCGGCCACCTGGGTGGCTCCCACATCGAAGGTGAAGCCGCGCCGCTTGAACGTCGAAGCACAGCCGCCGGGAACGATCGCCTGGTCATAGACCTTGACCCGGTAGCCGCGATGGGCCAGCAGGGCCGCAGCGGTGAGTCCACCGATGCCTGCACCAATGACAACAATGCGGGGAGCAGGGGCGGGCATGGCGTCTTTACATTACTTAACAATTCGATCCCCATTCTAGCGGGGTGCGGCCTGGCTGGGGCGTCCTAGGGGCGAGTCCTGGGGGCGAGTCCTGGGGGCGAGTCCTGGGGGGAGTGGCAGAATAGCAGCAGGGATCGCATTGCCAGCGGCTACGCTCGATTTCACCATCGATCAATAAATCGGCCTGTGGCGCAATCAGAGTTGCAATCTGGAGCCCTCCCTAGGAAACAGCTATGGCAGAGCCAGATTTGAGGCGGGATATGGGAAATCACAGCCATGATGATGGGAATGGGGATGGCGATCGCCATCCCCAGCGGCGATCGCCCCGCGCCCTGCTGCCGCTGTTGGGCCTCTGGCTGGGGAGCGGGCTGGTGGATCGCGGCTGGCTGCTGCTGGACAACCGGATGCCAGCCTGGGATCAGGCGGACTATTTGAATGGAGCGATCAACTATTGGGCGCTGTGGAACCAGACGGGGATTTTTAGTGCGGCGATCGCAGGTCAAAACCTAGCCCGCTTCAGCCCCGATTGGTGGACCCAGTTTTGGCAGCTCGCCCCCAAAATTCCACCCCTGACCTACCTGGCAACGCTGCCATTTTTCCAATGGTTTTCGCCCAGCGCCGATGCTGCCCTGGGGGTGCAGCTCCTGTTCAGCGCGCTGCTGCTGATCTCGGTCTACGGCCTGGCCCGCTGCATTTTTCAGCCCCCCCGCAACCACCGCATCGGACTTTGGGCCGCTGCAATCTGCGTTTTGCTGCCGGGCTTGGCGCGGCTGCGGCTGGACTACCTGCTGGACTATCCCCTCACGGCCAGCGTCGCCGCCGCCTGGTGGATGCTCAGCCTCTGGCAGGGCAGCCGGGGCTGGCGCAGTTGGCCCTGGGCTGGAGCTGCGGGGCTGGCCCTGGGTTTAGCCATTCTGGTCAAGCAGACCGCGCTGCTATTTTTGCTCACGCCCCTGCTGTGGATCGGGATCACGGCACTGGGGCGCTGGGGCAGGCTGCTCCAGGGGCTAGTGGCGGTGGCGGTGGCAGGGCTGACCCTATGGCCCTGGGTCGCCCCCAACTGGCTCTTGATCTTGACCTCCAGCAAGCGGGCCACGGTGGATTCAGCCCTCAAAGAAGGAGATCCCAGCCTGCTCAGTCCCGAAGCCTGGCTGTACTATCTCCAGCAGTGGCCGGACCAGGTGGGCTGGCTGCTGCTGCTCACCGCGCTGCTGGGCTTGGGGCTGGGGCTAGTGACCTATGGACGGCAGCGTCGGAGGCGATCGCCCCCAGCTCCCCCCCAGCCCCCCGGCCCAAACTGCATCCTCACCCGGTCCCATCGAGCGACCTCCCTACGCCTACACAGCCATCACTCCCCCTACCTCCCCACCTCCCCACCTCCCCACCTC
>JAAUQQ010000201.1 GCA_012032745.1 Synechococcales cyanobacterium RM1_1_8 | reverse complement strand
GGGCCAGTTTTCCAGCGATAGCTTGTCCCCGCGCGGCTGAATTACTGAATCTCTTAATGGGAAGCAGGAAAATTTATGCAGTTCCCATCATTTTAGCCCGATGCAGACCGCTTAAGGCGCTTAAAAAGGCCGAAATTGGGCCAAATATTATCTAAAAATCACTATTTCAACGAGATTTGACCAGCCAATCTCAACTCAAAATCGAAGCTTACTGCGGACTTCAGCACCCTTTACCAAGGCTAAACTTGGTAGCTCTGGACACATAATTCCTCATAATGCTCCCAGCAAGTATCCGTAAAGCCCATAGATAGGTGACTTGAAATCCGTAGAAAACCTTAATTAATCTTGGAATATGGCCGTTCACAAGGGTATATTCAACTACATCAAAGGATACAAATACTTAAGTCCTAGCTCCCATGAATATTGACATTCATCCCACCACAGAATCTTCCTGTGCGCGCACGCTGATCGGTCGAGGCTGTCCCAAGTTTTTAGCCCTAGAAGTCGCCAGTCTTTTGGCCCATACCCTAGATGCAGCAAGACTTTCACCCCAGGAAGAAGCACTGATTAAACAGGCTTATTCCTACAGGTTGGAAGAGCGGCAGAGCTGATCCCAAAGCAAGATCTCTGGGCATTCAGTAGTGTTACCTGGCTCATTCTGTAACGCAAAACACATTAAAACAGAGACAGCTTCCTTAACGCGAAGGTCGGACTATCCCCTGGGAAATCGCTGATTGTCTTAAGGTGTTTGATCTAAGGAGGATTTGGTGCTGCTGTCCGAGTTCCCTCGCCAGGATTGCCTGGCTCAACCCAGGCCGACAGAATTGTTTAAGCTTTTGCCAGGTGCTCGACCAGCCAGGCGATGATTTGCTCCCCAAGGCGGACACCACTGAGGCGATCGATTTCGCGAATGCCCGTGGGGCTGGTGACATTCACTTCCGTCAGATAGCCTCCGATCACATCCAAGCCGACGAAGTACAGTCCGTCCCGCTGGAGGATGGGGGCAACAAGGTCGCAGATTTCGCGATCGCGTTCCGTAATCTCCGTAGCATCGGCCCGTCCGCCCACGGCCATATTGCCGCGAAACTCATCGCCGCTGGGCACGCGGTTGACGGCCCCGATCGCTTCACCATGGAGCAGAATAATCCGCTTGTCGCCCTCGCTGGCGGCGGGCAAATAGGCTTGGACCATCACCGGCAGGCGCTCCCGCTGGGTGCTGAGTTCAACCATGGAATTGAGGTTGCGATCTCCCGCCGCCAGAAACAAAATGCCTTCGCCTCCCTTACCATCCAGAGGCTTCATCACCGCCTTGCCCTGGTGGGCCACAAACTGCAAAATATCGGCCTTGCGGGCGCTGACCAGGGTCGTGGGCATGACCGTTTGGAACTGGAGGGCATACATTTTTTCATTGGCCTTGCGCAATCCATCGGGGGCATTGAGCACGAGGGTTTTGCTGGGATCGATGTAATCCAAAATGTAGGTCGCGTATAGATAGGCATCATTGGCTGGGGGATCCTTACGCATGAACACCGCCTGCATCTCCGACAGCGGCAGAAGCTCCGGTTCCCCCAGGCTGTACCAGGGATCTGCGGCCTGCCAGCGCCCCGCCACCAGCTCCACCGGGGTGAGCTGCACCCGCTGGAGCGGGGCATGGGCTTGGCCTTGGATGACGCTGAGCCAGCGAGCTTCAGTGATCCAAACCTCATGGCCCAGGAGTTGGGCCGCTTCCATCATGGCGATGCTGCTGTCATGGCCGGGGTCGAGGCGGTGGATGGGATCGATGATGAAGGCGAGTTTCACGGTGTCGCGGGGGTAGGGGCTAGGTTTTTATTATTGCTGGCTTTGGGGATTGCTAGCTTGGGGCGATCGCGCCCTGCCATTTCACGCAAGTCGATTTAGCCCAGCCCAGTTCCAGGCAGCCAGCAGCAAAAAGGCGAGACCTCGCTTCACTGCAAGATCTCGCCCATGGGACAACAGGATAATTTGAAACTGGAAAGTCCCTAGGCCAACAGCGGATCGAGCTGGCCTTGGCGATCTAACGCATGGATGTCGTCACAGCCGCCGATGTGCTGGCCTTCAATAAAAATCTGCGGCACGCTGCGCTTGCCGCCACTCTTCTGGGCCATGGCATCGCGGGCGGCTTCATCGCCATCGATGGCATATTCGGTGTAGTCCACGCCCTTGCGATCCAGCAGCGCTTTGGCGCGAATACAGAAGGGGCAGAGACGCCAGGTATAGATCTCAACTTGCTTTGCGGCCATGGCTACTCCAGGGTTCAGGGGTACAAAAACAATCCCAGCCCCTATTGTAAGCAATTGTAAACAGATTGTTCGCCGCTGGGCGGATCTGGGGCTTTGGAGCTTTGGAGGAAGAATGCTGGGGGCGATCGCCCCGGTGGGGCTGGAAGCGATCGCCGGGGGAATGGGAGCAAGGTCACTCCTCCTCCCCGAACCTAAGCCGCAACCTGAGCCGCAACCACAGCGGCTGCCTGGCGACGCTTCCGCAGCGCCGCCGTCCCCGCCATCATGCCAATCACCAACAGCCCCGCCGTAGAAGATGATTCCGGCACGGCCTTGGTGTCGTTGCTGCCGGGAATCGTCGCCACTTTTCCGGTCAGCTCTCCCTTGATGGCAATGCCATCATTGCCGCATTCTGCAAAGAAATTTGCCACAAAGTCACCCAGAGGCAGGCTAGATTTGTTGATGCTAAAGCCAAAAGTCTTCTTGCCGCTGGCCCCAAAATGGCCGAAGTCCAAATCTTCGAAGCTATCGAGCATGGCGATGCTGCTGGCATAGTCCCCCCGCTTGATATTGGTGCGGGCCGCTTTGTTCTGGTCAAAATAGCCATCATTCGCAGCCAAATCGCCATGGCTAGCGGTGCCCTTGTAGGATGCAACGGTTTGGGTATGTTGCTTGATGCTGCTGTAGCCCGAATTTTGAGTGGTTAAACTCTGGGTGGTGACATTGCGATAAAGCCCTTGGGCGACTTTACTGTCGTTGTTCGCAAAGTTGACGGCATAGAGGTCGCCCGTGCCATCGGCCTGGGAAAAGTTGCCGCTGCCAAAATTGAGGAAGAGATCGCCGTAGCCGATGTTGCCACCGCGAGCACGGCGATCGCTGTAGCCATTGAGGTCAAGGTTGCTGTTGAATGCAAAGACGACGGTGTCTTCGTACTCTCGGTAGGCTAAGCCATAAAATTCAAAGGCGCTTTTGTCGCCGATAACTCGGCCTTCGGTGCCATCGTTAAAGGAATCGATCGCATAGGTCCAGCCGCCATGTTGCTGGCCCGCCTGGGCGGCTTGGGGAGCTGAGACGATGCAGCCCAGGGCCGCAGTAATCAAAACAGTGGATTGGAGAGATTGCTTGAGATTGATGGTTTTCATCTGGAATAGAACCGCCGTAAATTAGCCTGAGAAACCTAGGGGTAGATGAGTGAAATGAAGCATTCTTGCGGTGCTGAGTCGTGATTCATTCAGCGCTGCCTAGGACTGCATCATGCGTTTTATAAACCAGAGGTGCCATAGATATGATGTGAATTCATGCAAGCTAAACCGAATAGATCTGATTTGGTCTAAACAAAAAAGTTAGAGCTAATAAATAGTCTTTGAAGTGTTGAGTTGGAATACGAGGAACGTTCTGCGTAGGACAATTGGCTGGTTAATAAATGGTTTGCGGAATAGGATCAGGTTGATTTTCCCAGGAGCCCTGGGATCACGGTGAAGGCTGAGACCCAGTATTCTCAGGGTTTTTTAAGGTTGATCTGCCATCGGTTTTCCCCAGGTCCACTCAATTTCCCAGAGAAATGCCCTGGGGCAAGGCGAAATGAAAAGCTGGGGTGGGCAATCTATTTTCCCAGTTATTACTGAGGACTTCGAGCAGATCAAATTGCTTCCCCGTAGTTATCCTGGGGAAACGACTTAGAACGCCCCAGGATCACGCCAGCGTCACGGTACAAAAGGCTGAAAAGCGCTAAGTTCAAAATTCTGTAAATTGGAAAGCGTCATTGGCAGCGAGGGGCCATGGGCAAATCCCCATCGGCCTCCCGGCTGCGGTTCAGCCGGGCTCTCCGGCATAGTCAACGAGCTGCAAAAGACGCTGTTTGAGCGTGTCGAGGCCCAGGCGATCGCGCGCGGAAATAAACAGTGCCTGGGGAAATTCCTCCTGGGCGGCCTGGAGGCGATCGCAGTCCACCCGATCGACTTTGTTCAGCACCAGCAAAATCGGCCCCGGCGTCACCGGCATCTCCGCCAAAATCGCCATCACCGCGCGCACCTGGCCCAGCCAGGCCGGGTGGGAGAGATCCACCAAATGCAAGAGCGCATCGGCCTCGGTGACTTCCTCTAGGGTGGCCCGGAAGGCATCCACCAGGGGCGGGGGCAGTTCGTGAATAAACCCAACGGTGTCCGTCAGCAAAATGTTCTGCACCACCAAACTATCGAGATCCGCGAGGCGCAGTTGGCGGGTGGTGGGGTCGAGGGTGGCAAAGAGCTGATCGGCAGCGTAGACCTCGGACTGGGTCAACACATTGAGCAAGGTCGATTTACCCGCATTGGTGTAGCCCACCAGGGCCACGGAAGGGATTTCCTGGCGCTGGCGGCGCTCCCGCAGGCGCGCTCGGTGGGCCTGGAGCTGGTCCACATCCCGCTGGAGCCGAGACATGCGTTTTTGGATGGCGCGGCGCTCGGTCTCCAGCTTGGTTTCGCCGGGGCCTCGGGTGCCGATGCCGCCGCCCTGGCGGGACATGGCTTGACCCCGGCCCGTGAGCCGGGGCAGTTGGTATTCAAGCTGGGCCAGTTCCACTTGCAGCTTGCCCGCGCCGGTTTTGGCGCGCTGGGCAAAAATATCCAAAATGACTTCGGTGCGATCGACGACGCGGATGCCGATTTCTCGCTCCAGGTTGCGCACCTGCACCGGCAGCAGGTCGCGGTTGAAGACGACAATGCTGGCTCCAATGCTTTGGGCAGCCAGGGCAATCTCTGCGATCTTGCCTTCGCCAATCACGGTTTGGGGGTGGGGCCGCGATCGCCGCTGTTGAATAATTTTGAGCACATCTCCCCCCGCCGATTCCACGAGGCGCTGTAGCTCGGTGAGCTGATCATCGTAGTCCTGCTGGGAGAGACGATCGGTGAATAGGGCCACGATCAGGACGCGATCGTGGCCGGGCTCCACGGCCTGGCTGTCGCTTTGGCGGCGAAACTCTGCCTCCAGGTTTTCGACCAAGTTGAGGAAATCTTGCTCGCCCAGATCAAACAGATCGGTGGCGGGGGAAACCTCCCACAGGATCTCAGGATGGGGAATCAAATGGGCGAGATAGGTGGTTTTGACATAGCCCGTGGAGCCCCCGCCCCGTTTGGCAAAGCCCTCGCCGGTCAGCTCTAGGGTGACCAGGGCATCCAGCCGCTGGAGGGCCATGGCGGTGAGCTGGGCTTCTCGGGGGGGGCCAGCCTTGAGCTCGGTGGTGATGCAGCGAATGCCCGACAGGCGCTCAGCCCCATAGCGGGGCAGTTCCAGCAGGGGAATTTGGGTTTGGCGCACGGTGCCGATGCCGATGCGAATCACCTGGCCCCGGCGGTTGAAATAGGCGGAGACAGGCTGGCGCAGCTCGGTGCTGACGGCGGCGAGGCGCTGGGCAAACTCCGGGGTGGCGAGGCGATCGCCCGGCAGTCGCTGTTGGTAGAGCCGCCGCAGTTGCTTGAGCTGGTTAGGCTTGAGGCCCTTGAGATTGCCGTAGATGGTCTCGATGGTGGGGGAAGTCCTAAGTGATGATTCAGTGGGGGTTTCGGGGAAACCGATGGGCTTAACCCAGGTGGTGCCCTGAGACCAGGCTACAGGCCCAGATCAAGTTCTGAGCGATCAAGTTCTGAGCAATGGTGAACTCAATCCCTGGTGTTCTGCCTAGCTCTATTCTCCCAGGGGAGTTGCTTGATGTAGATGCGATCGCAACGCTCTGTTTCAATTAGCGAATTTGGGTCACAGCGATTACAGCCTTTGTCAGACAGAGGAGCTGCAGCAATGGCCCCCAAGTCTCCGGCCTGGGGCAAGCGGTAGCCTGTGGATTCATAAAATTCGCTGGCTCCGGTGAGTGCCGTGGCGGTTTCTAGCCAAATCTGCTGAAACCCCCGCGCGGCAATTTCTGCTTCTAGCTGTTGGAGCAGGTAGCGCCCTAAGCCTCGCCGCCGCACCTGGGGCTTGAGATACATCTTGCGGATCTCCACCGCCCTGCGGCCGCGCTCAATCGGCAAGAAAGCCGCAGTGGCCACCAGCTCTTTGCCCTGCTCCACCACCCAAAACTGCCCGTTTTGATAATGCTGCTCTACCTGCCAGGCATCGGCATCGGCCCCGTCGGGCTCCCAGCCCAGGCCAAATTCTTGTAGGGCATCGCCGATCACCTGGGCGGCAGCGGCGCGATCGCCCGCCTGCCAATCGCGAATCAGAAAGGGTCCGTAGGTTTGCTTCATCGGTTGAATTGCAGTCTCGCGAGCAGGTCCAAGGGGCCTTGTCATGGCTGCCAAGTCTCGGCTCCTCGCTTTTGTAGCTTAGCCTGTTGAGCCTAGCTGTTCAGTTTAACCGCTCCGGTTCAGTGGTGGGCCGCGTCGCGAACCGTCCGCTGCAACCATTTATTTAGACCTCAGTTTGACGAATCCTGACGGTCTGGCTTTCCTAGCCCAGGAATGAATTCCCGGCCTCAGAGCGGATGTCGGCTAGAGCCGACTCCTACCCCGTAGATCGTGCCTTCAATCGCCAGCGTCATGGCAGCAGCGGTATGCCCAGTTCTTTGAGGAATTCATTGTGCTTCGCCGTTGCCGTGTTAATCTCGCGCTCGATTTCTGTCAGCGCGTCGTGCGTAGCCGCCAGATCAATCTCCTCCTCGGGGAGCGCCGTGCTGATGTAGCGGGAAATGTTCAGGTTGAAGTCGTTCTTTTCGATCTCCGCCATCTCGACGCGGCGGGAGTAGCGCGGCTCCTCTTTCCGGTGCTGGTAGGTCTCGATGATTTTGGTGATGTGTTCGGGCTTGAGCTGGTTTTGGCGTTTGCCTTTCTCGAACTGTTCGGCGGCGTTGATGAAGAGCAGGTCGTCTGGCTTCTTGCACCGTTTGAGTACGAGGATGCAAACCGGGATGCCGGTGGAGTAGAACAGGTTGGCAGGCAGGCCGATGACGGTGTCGATGTGGCCGTCTTTGAGCAGCTTGGTGCGGATGCGTTGTTCGGCACCGCCTCGGAAGAGTACGCCGTGGGGCAGGATGATGGCCATGACGCCTTCGTCTTTGAGGAAGTGGAAGCCGTGTAGGAGGAAGGCGAAGTCGGCGGCGGATTTGGGGGCGAGGCCGTGGTTTTTGAAGCGCAGGTCGTCGCCCAATGCTGGGGTGGGGGTCCAGCGGTAGCTGAAGGGTGGGTTGGCGACGATCGCATCAAAGGCGGGCTGCTTGGCGGGGTTGAGTTCGCGCAGAATGTCCCAGTCGTTGGTGAGGGTGTCGCCGTGGTAGATCTCGAACTCGCTGTCTTTGACGCCGTGCAGCAGCATGTTCATGCGGGCGAGGTTGTAGGTGGTGATGTTCTTTTCTTGGCCGTAGATTTTGCCGATGGTGCCGCCTGCGTTCTTGAGGCGTTTGCGCACGTTGAGCAGCAGGGAGCCAGAGCCGCAGGCGAAGTCTAGGACGCTTTCGAGGCGTTGCTTTGATCCGGTTTTGGGTTCTTGGCTGTCGAGGGTGACGATCGCGGAGAGAATGTCGGAAATCTGTTGTGGGGTGTAGAATTCGCCTGCTTTTTTGCCGGAACCAGCGGCGAACTGGCCGATCAGGTATTCGTAGGCATCGCCTAGGGCATCAATGTCGGTGGAGAATTCGTTTAGTCCTTCGGCGATTTTCTGGATGATGGTGCAGAGTTTGGCGTTGCGATCGGCGTAGGTGCGGCCCAGTTTGTCTGAGGCGAGATTGATCTCGGAGAAGAGTCCCTGGAAGGTGCTTTCAAAGGATTCTTCTTCGATGTATTTGAATCCCGTCTGTAAGGTGTTGAGCAGTTCGTCGTTTTGGGTGCGGGCCAGGTTGGCGATGCTGTTCCAGAGGTGGGGCGGCTGGATGACGTAGTGCGTTTTGCGGCGCATTTGTTTCTCAAATGCGGCGATGTCGTCTGGGTTGTTGGCGTACCAGAGGGCTAGCGGCACTGGGTGGGTGTCGTCATGGGTGTCGGGATAATCGCGTCCCAGTTCTTTTTTCGCGGCTGTCTCATAGTTGTCGGAGAGGTAGCGCAGGAAGAGGAAGGAGAGCATGTAGTCGCGGAAGTCGTCTGCGTTCATGGCTCCGCGCAGTTGGTCGGCGATGCCCCAGAGAATACTGCCCAGTTGTTTTTGGTTGGTATCGGTCATGGAGAAAGTATGGATTTATTCCCAGACGTAGCGTTCATCGTATTCGATGTTGTATTTGGTGAGGAAGGCGCGGTATTCGTTTTGGAAGGATCCAGTGTGGTGGTGCTTCTCCTGATTATCAATGTAGTGGAGGAGTGCGTCGAGATCCGATCGCCCTACGGAAAAGGCACCGTAGCCGCGTTGCCAGGAAAATGAGGCCAATGCAGATGATTGGGTTTTGAGCCATTTTGAGGATGATGTTTTCAGTTTCTCGACGAGTTGGGCCATCGTGATCGTCCGGGACAGCCGAACGGCGAGGTGCACATGATCGGCAACACCGCCGACGCGGAAACATTCACAATCTACATTGCGGGCCACCGTGGCGAGGTAAGCGTGAAGCGCGGGGCGCACCGTGGCATCGAGTAGGGGAGCGCGGTCTTTTGTGCTAAAGACGATGTGCGTTAGGAGATAGGAGAGCGATTGGGGCATGGTGCGGTTTGATGGCAAATCTAGCCGTTGGCCTAGGCTGGCATGAGTTCGCGCCTTTGGCGCTAGCTATATGTATTTACGTACCAAAGGTCCAATGGCATACCAGCCTAGGACATTTGCGGGCCAAAGGCCCAATAGCATAACAGCCTAGGGCGGTGCCCTAGGGATCCAGCGATTTCCCGAGGGCTGAAAGCCCGTCCCATTTGTATCTCTCATGACTCAACCGCCTCTGGGGATGGGAACCTAGAGAACCCAGGGCGTTGCCCAGGGCTGGTATATGGTTGCACCGTTGGCGCGGGGAAGAACCCAGGGCGTTGCCCAGGAAGAACCCAGGGCGTTGCCCAGGACCGGTATGGGGTTGCA
>JAAUQQ010000200.1 GCA_012032745.1 Synechococcales cyanobacterium RM1_1_8 | reverse complement strand
TCGGCCCCTCCCTAGGCTCCACGATGCTGAAGCAGCGCGCGAGCAGGCTGGCCCAAAGACCCACGGCCCTCCCCGCCCCTGGACAAGGCCTGCCCTCCTGGAGATGTTCGCCTGACTCGGGGGGGCAATCGATACCATCCGCAATGGGCCCAGGCAGTGGAGGAGCGATCGCGCCTCACCCCCCAGGATCAGTTTGAAGCCCATGACCTAGATTCCATGCGGCTGAGACAATTGCAGACCCAACTGGGTGCCTATGGCATAGATCGGGCCTATTTGGTCAAAAAACGTCTGCGCTTTTTCCCGGAACAGCCTTTGTATATTCTTTTGGTGAGACCCCATCAGGCTGATACCCAGGCAGTTTTGGCCACCCTGGGGACTCAGATCGCCCAGGAGTTGAAATTTTATGGAGAGCTGCTGGTGCGGCTCACTACGGAAACTGAACCGGAGCTGGTTGTCCAAATCCAGGCCCAGGCTCCCCAGGAGCTGTTGGCGGCGGCGCTGGGTGGTGGGGCGATCGCCGAGGCATGTTGACTTCAAGCCGGGGTGGAGTCACGGCGCTGGGCCAAAAACGCCGCTCCCAGCACGACCATAAACTGACTGCTTGGGGCAGGGGGCGATCGCCAGGATTGGCCGCTGGCGCAGACCGATCAAGGGGATCCGTCATGGGGCGATCGCCTCGACAGCCGGAGCACTGGAAGAACTGGGAGCAGCTTGCTGGGCCCGCTGGGGTCTGGGAGTTCTGCTGCGCCCCCCTTGGGCAGCGGGCGGCTTAGGAGCGGCGGTTCCCGAAGACCGCTGGGCGGGTTGACCCAGCCCCGGCTCGCCCTCTGCCTCTAGCAACTGGCTGAGCTGGGCCAAATTGCCCATCAACCCCAGGGAAATCAAATCGATCTCCGTATTCAACTGGGCCAGGGCCTGGATCTGCTGGGGCGAGCTCTGGGGGGAGAGGGCCTGGGCCACGGTGACCTGCTGTTCTAGCTGCTGGGTCGAAGCAATCAGGCCGCTCAAGCCATTGATCAGCCGCCGCAAATTCATCCGTACTTCGGGATCGCCCGTGACTTCATCTAGGTCTGAGGTGAGCTTCTGGGCATTTTGAAAGGTCACCCTTGCTGCATCCAGGGTTTGTTGCAGTAGGAGAATATTCTTGGGATCCCCCAGCAGCACGGAGGTGTCCCGCAGGTTGGCGGTGAGCGATCGCGCATTTTGGGTGATCTGATCGAGATTTTCCACTAACTCGCGACTATTCAAGTCCTTGACCAACGGATCGAGATTGGCCAGGCTGGTCTGGACCTGTTTCCCTGCCTGGCTGACATTGACCAAGGCCTGGTTGAGTGCCCCTCGATTTTCCTCAATCAGGCCACTGGCCTGGGTGACTAAGCCGCTGGTTTGGGTCGCGAGGCGGCTGGCCTGGTCCGTCAGACCGCTGGCCCGATCGGCGAGGCCGCTGGCTTGGTTGGCCACGCCCCCCAGCTTGGCGGCGGTTTGATCGACGGTGATGGCGGCCTTGCCTGCATTTTGGGCTGCATCGGTGGCGCTGCGCAGCGTGGTGGAGAGGTTGCCGACTTCACCCTGAACCGACTGGCTGAGGTTGGCGAGATCGCCCGTGAGATCGCTGATGCCGTCCGTAGCCTTTACGGTATTGGTCGCCACGGTTTCGACCAGCTCCAGCAGTTCGGGGTTGTTGAGTAAGGCGGCGAGCTCATTGAGCGATCGAATCAGGTCAGTCAAATCCGCCACCGTGGAGCCTGCCAGGCGCGATCCATCACAGAGGATCTGCTGGGGATCGCAGTCCGGATCCAGGGGGCCGGGCACGCTCCCCAGCTCCGGCGCAGCGCTGAGGGGGCGGATATCCAGGGCGGTTTCGCCCAGCAGGGCGGAGCTTTGGGCTTCAATTTGGGTCAGGTAGGGAATCAGGACATCAAGGCGGGAGATGTCGATCACTACATCCACGAGCTGGCTGTTGGGGGTAATCGATCGCACCTTGCCCACTTGAACACCGCGATAGTTGACCGCAGTGCCCACTTGCACCCCTCGGGCATCAATGAATTCAACGGTGACTTGGTAGGCACGACGGCCAATTTGGACATCCCGTAGCCAGCCCACCAGAACGGCAAACAGGGCAATGCCGCCCACAATCATCAGTCCGACGGACCCTTCCCGCATTGCTCGCGACGCCATGCTGTGCCTTTCATCCGCTGAACTCGTATTACTGTAGCGGTTTCGTAGCCTCCTTTGGGGGGATGGGCGGGATGGGGTGGGGAGATCGCGCCCAATTCTGAATTAATGCTCAGCGAGAAAAAATAATGGGAACCCTAAGCCCTAGCCCCAGGATCCCAGTCTGCGATCCCAGTCTGCGATCCCAGTCTGCAAGGGTCATCCTGGGCGAGTCGAGGGAAGTTCCATCTGGGATTGGGGGTCTGCCCCCCGGTCCAACCGCATCTCTTTGCCATTTCGCCCCCCGATTGCTGTGAGATCCGTCCTTCCCAAACTGTCCCGCGCCCTCCGCCCCCAGCGCTGGAGGCGCTGGAAGAGCCCTTGGGCTCGCCTGATCAAAGTCCTGTTGCTGGTGCTGCTGTCGCTGCTGGCTGCCCTGGCCCTGCGGAGCTGCCGAACAACGGGCCAGACGCCCCTCCGCCGCCCGGCTCCCCTACCCCAGGATCCGTCCATTCAGGTGTTTTTTAATCAATCGGAAAGTAGTGAATATCGAGATCCCTACGGCGGTCCCCTGCGGGCGGGGGATGATCTTGAAGGGGTGATTGTGGGGGCGATCGCCCAGGCCCAAACCAGCATCGACCTAGCCGTCCAAGAACTGCGGCTGCCCCGCGTTGCCCAAGCCTTGATCGAGCGCCAGCGGGCGGGGGTGCGGGTGCGGCTGGTGCTGGAAAACCAGTACAACCAAACCCTGGCGGAAATCGATCACCGCCAGCTCAAGGATCGGGATTTGGCCCGCTGGGAATCGCTACGGCGGTTCGTAGATCAAGATGGCGATGGCCAGGTGTCGCCATCGGAGGTGATGGCGCGGGATGCGATCGCCCAACTGCGCCAGGCCAAAATTCCTTTGCTAGACGATCGCGCCGATGGCTCCAAGGGCAGCGGCTTGATGCACCACAAATTTGCGATCGTCGATGGGCGAATCATCGTCACCGGCTCGGCCAACTTCACCGTCGGTGGCATCCACCAAGAGCCCACTGAACCCGACAGTCGCGGCAACGTCAATCATTTGCTGCGCATCGACAGCACCGACCTGGCCCGGCTGTTCACCGAAGAATTTAACCTGCTCTGGGGCGATGGCCCCGGCGGCCAACTCGACAGTATTTTCGGCGTTAAAAAGCCCGTACGCGGTGCCAAAACCGTTACCGTCGGCACCAGTTCTGTCACCCTCCAATTTTCGCCCACGGGCAGGCGCGTGCCCTGGCAGGGCAGCAGCAATGGCTTGATTGCCAAGGCTCTGGCCCAGGCGACCCAGCAGGTGGATTTGGCTTTGTTTGTGTTTTCAGAGCAGGCGATCGCCGATGTTCTCCAAAACTTGAGCCAGCGCGGCCTAGCGATTCGCGCCCTGATCGATCCCGATTTTGCCTTTCGTCCCTACAGTGAAGCCCTGGATCTGATGGGCCACCAACTCACCCAAAACTGCAAAGCCGAGCCGGACAATCGCCCCTGGCCTCGTCCGCTCAACAGCGTCGGCGTTCCCCAGCTTTTGCCCCGCGATTCGCTTCACCACAAATTCGCCGTGATCGATCGGCGCATGGTGATCACGGGCTCCCACAACTGGAGCAAGGCAGCGAATAATCAAAACGATGAGACCGTCTTGATTATCCAAAGCCCCACAGTGGCGGCCCATTTCCAGCGCGAATTCGAGCGGCTCTATGGCAATGCGGTGCTGGGGCTGCCGGTAAAGACCCAGGAGAAAATCGCGGCGGAGCGGCAGCTTTGTCGCTATTCCGCAGGAGCCGCTGCCGGGGGAGCAGCGGGGGCCGGGGACTGAATCGGAGACTGGGCCGGAGACTGGGCCGGAGACTGGGCCGGAGACTGGGCCGGGGGCGGGGCTTCTCCCGCCTGGATTTTCTTGATATCTTCCTTGGTCAGAACATTCATATCCTCCGGCAGCTGGGGCTCCTTAGAAATCCGCTTGAACAGAACTGTCGCTTCGCCAAATTCCGTCGGACGCGGTGCATCCAAGGCTTCAGCCCCATCTAGGCGCATTTCATCCGGCCCGGACAGTTCCACAATGCCCTTGAGGACGGCATTTTCACCCGGCAAGATGATATCCATCTCCATGGGCTTGGCTTTGGCATTGAGGGCATATTCCATTTCGATCGCCTGTTTATCCCCTGGGTTGAGGCTGACAAAAAAGGCACGACCATCGTCACTAAAAAACAGGCTGGGACTGCTCTCATCTTCCACCTGGGGCTCCCAGAGGCCCGTGAACTGGGCGGCGGCGGCTTTGGTCTCTGCCGCCCGCTCCGCCTCGGTCTGGACGGCGGCGGGCTTGGGGGCCCGATCGCAGGCCAGACTGCTGAAGCTGAGGATTGCAGCCAGGCCGAGGAGGGCTGCTTGGGGAAGCCCGCGATCGCGCCCCAGCTTGAAGGGCGATTGGGCGATCGGGATGGGAAGCTTCATGGAAAAACAACGGCGGGCCGCTGGAAAATAAAACGTCTTGCCAGTATCGCAGAGTCGGCCTCAGGAAAAATCTTCAAACCAGCCCTTGCGCCAGAAAAATACGATTAATCCTCCAGAAATCAGCCCCATGACCAACAGACAGAGCGGATAACCCCAGGCCCAGTCCAGCTCCGGCATATTCAAAGGAGACGCCTGGGTGTTGAAGTTCATACCATAGAGGCCAGCCACAAAGGACAGGGGAATGAAAATTGTGGAAATGATCGTCAACACCTTCATGACTTCATTCATGCGATTGCTCACCGACGACAGGTACATGTCCATCAAGCCCGTGGCCAGCTCGCGGTAGCTTTCGAGGATGTCTAGGACCTGGAGGACATGGTCGTAGCAGTCCTGGAGGTGGGGGATGACGGCGGGGGAAAGCAGGGGGCTGCGATCGCGGAGCAACTGAGTCAACATCGCCCGCTGGGGCCAGATCGCCCGCCGCAGGATCATCAGCTCCCGCCGCAGTCGGTAGATTTTTTCCACGGTGGCCCGCGAGGGGCGGCGAATGACTTCTTCCTCTAGGGCTTCAATCAGCTCGCCATAGTCTTCGAGCACCGGGAAAAACCCATCAATGATCGAATCCAGCAGGGCATAGGCCAGGTAGTCGGAGCCCTGCTGGCGGATCTGGCCTCGCTTGTGGCGGATGCGATCGCGCACAGACCCAAAGCAATCCAGCTCCGGCTCTTCCTGGAAGGTCAGCAAATAGTGAGGCCCCAACACCAGCGCCACCTGTTCATTAAAAAAGCCCTTGCCGTTGGCGCGGGGAGTCACCATGCGGCTGATGATCACTAGCTGGTCTTCGTACTGTTCCACCTTGGGTCGCTGGGGCACATTGACCACATCCTCCAGCACCAGTCGATGCAGCTCGAAGGCTTCCCCAACCTGGCGCAGCACCGCCTCACTGCCCAGCCCCGCACATCCAGCCAGGTAACCGCATCGTTGGTCAACATCTCCCGCAGGGTTGGGATGGGGCTTTGGTGGCGATCGAGGGCTTTTCGGAAGGCTTGGTGTTCGGAATATTCAATCAAGATCAGCTCCGAAGGCACCGCATCGGGGGCAATGGTGAGGGTGCCAGGGGCGGCCCCGATGTCGTCGTAGTGGTACTCGACGTATTCTTCCTCTGGATCTGCTTCGGCTGGCGCATTTCTCCCGAGGGGGGCCGCCGGGGTCTTGCCTGCTGAATAGGCCTCGGCTCGGCTTCTAGCCGATGGGCTCCCTGGGGACTCTCTCACTGCTTAAACCGCCACTTACTCCAGTGGGCTTTGCTGTATCCCTGCAAATCATCAAACAGCGAATAGACCACCGGCACCACCACCAAGCTCAACAGCGTCGAAGTAATTAAGCCCCCGATCGCCGCCACGGCCAAGGGTTGCCGCAGCTCCGAGCCCGCACCGATGCCCAGGGCAATGGGCATCATGCCCAAAATCGTCGAGAGCGCGGTCATCAAGATTGGTCGCAGCCGCACCGGCCCCGCTTCCAAAATGGCATCCAGCCGCGACAGGCCCTTCTCCCGCAGTTGGTTGATGTAGTCGATGATCAAAATCGCACTCTTATCCACCAACCCCATCAGCAAGATAATTCCGATCACCGCAATCATGCCGAAGTCGCTCTGGGTGACCACCAGGCCCAGGATTGCCCCGACGATCGCCAAAGGCAGGGACAGCAACACCACCAGGGGATCCAAAATCCGCTGGAACAGCGTTACCAGGACCAGGGCCATGCAGCCGACGGACAGAGCCAGGGTAATGCCAAAGCTGCCCAGCACGGCATCGCTGTGGGCGGAATCGCCCCCCAGGTCTAGGCTCACCCCGGCAGGCAGCAGGGTTTCGGCCTCGGCCAAGGCGACCTCTGTGGCATCGCCCAGGGCCTGGCCCTGGCTGAGGTTAGCGGTTACATAGACCGTGCGCTTGCCATCCTTGTGCAGGAGTTCGGTGGGGGCGGCAGCATCGCTGTCTTCGCCGCTGACGGTGACGTCTACGTAGCCTCTGGTGCGCAGGCGATCGCCCAGGCGTTTGCCCGTGGCCAGCAGTGGTTCAAGGCCTTGGCCCTGGAGGGCAATTTGTAGGGGTTTTTCGCCGCCGGTATCCACAAAGGGAATGTCTTCGACGCTGAGGGTGACATTTTCCAGGCTGGGCAGGGTCTGGCGAATCTGGTCTTGGATGATGGCGGTGTGGGCGGCGCGATCGCCCTTGAGCTGGATGAACAGACGGCCTTGGTTGAGGAGGCTGCGATCGCCCAAGACCGCAAACACCGATTCCACATTGGGATTTTGGCCCACGACTTGCTCCAATTCCTGGGCGATCTGTCGGGAGGTTTGGAGAGAGAGGGCGGTGATTTGGCTATCGGGTAAGCCGGGGGATGGGGGAATTTGGGATTGGGGAGGTTGGGATTGGGGAGAATCGCTGGGAATACGCAGAGTTTGGCCCACTTCCAGGGGGGCTGTGGGCGCAAGCTGGTTGAGCTGGGCCAGTTGGCCCGCTGCTGCGCTGCTGCCGAGGCGATCGGCGGCGATGCGGCTGAGGCTGTCACCGGGCTGGACCTGGTAGGTGCTAAAGCTGCTACTGTCAAAGCCGCTCCCTGCCAGCGCCAGGCTGGGATTGGCGGCTAGCTGGGCTTCGATCCCAGCCTGGAGACGCGGCCCGGCGATGCTGTAGGTAAGGTTAAAACTGCCCCGATCCAGCTTGGGAATAAAGCCCCGAGGAATCAGCGGCGTCAGGGCCAGGCCCAGGACCAGGCTGGCCAGGGCGAAGGACACCACCCACCAGCGATGGTTCAGAGACCAACGCAGCAGCCCTCGATAGACCTCCAGGATCTGATCCCACAGCCCTGTCTGGGGCTTTTGGACCCGGCTGGGGCTGTCGGAACGCCGCAGCCACAGGGCCGCCAGCACCGGCGACAGCGTCCGGGAAACTAGCAGGGAAATTAGCACCGCCGCTGACACCGTCAGGCCAAAGGGTTTAAAGAACTGTCCCACCGTGCCCCCCATCAGGCCGATGGGCAAAAACACCGCCACGATGGTCAAGGTGGCGGCGGCAACGGTCATGCCAATTTCTGCGGTGGCGGTGTGGGCCGCTTGCTTGGGGGATTGGCCATTGTCAATGTGGCGGGAGATGTTTTCCACATCAACAATGGCATCGTCGATGATGATGCCGATCACCAGGGCCAGGGCCAGCAGGGTGATGGTTTCGAGGTTGAACCCCGCTGCGGCCATGACGATGAAGGTGCCCAGCAGGGAAATGGGGATGGCCAGGGCGGTGATGATGGTGGCCCGAATGCTCCAGAGAAACGGAAAGATAATCAGCACCGCCAAGCCGATCGCCAGAAACAGATCTTCCAGGGTGGCGTTGGTGGCGGCGCGGATGAAGCTGGCTTGGGTGGAGGCTTGGACCAGGGCGAGCTGGGGTAGCTCAGTGCGGAGTTCGGCGATCGCCCCATCGGCGGCATCTACCACTTCCAGTGTGTTGGCCGCTGCGGTTTTGATTACTTCCAGGGCCAGGGCATCCTGTCCCCGAAAGCGGACCAGGGTGTTGGAGGCGGTTTCTGGGCCTGGGCTGCTGCTGTCACCTAGGGCATTGTCATTCAGGTTGTCTTCTGGATTGGTCTCTGTCCCTTCCCCCAGCAGCTTGACCCGCAGGACGCCGGGGATGGCTTCGAGGCGGGGGATGACGCGATCGCGCACCAAAGGCAGAACCTCGGCCACCGTCAGCGCTGGGCCATCTTCTGGACTATCTGGCAAATCTGCGGCATCCACAGCCTGGCCATAATCCTGGCCATAGATCGCATAGCTCACCGCCGCCGATTCATTCAAATTGAATGGAATCACCTTGAAGCTCGCGCCCTCGGGCAGCTCAATGTCTGCCAGGGCCTGGGAGACGGTCTTCTCCGAGGCTGCCAGGTCTTGGCCCACGCCAAAGGAAAGCGTCAAGGCGCTGCGCCCGGCATAGCTCGCGGACTTAATGCCATCCAGACCCGCCAGAGTTCCCAGCTCTGTTTCCAGGGGCTGGGTCAAGGATTGTTCAGTCTCCAGGGCCGTCTTGAACGGCGCACTGGCATCGATCACGACCACCGGGAAGGTGACATCGGGGAACAGGGCGTATTTGAGGCTGCTAAAGGCGACCATGCCTGCGATCGCGATCGCCACCCAAAAGCTGATCGTCACCCAGGGATAGGCCAGGGCGAGACTCGACAAATTGAATTTTTGCCGCAGAGTTGCAGGGCGGTTGGGCTGCATTCCAGAAAATCGCTTCGCTATGGACACAGAGGTCTCCCAAAATCGTAAAGGATGGCCGCGAGGGAATTCGCAGTTGGCGGACGTTTTTGAAATGATTTTGTACAGAAGGCTGGAGAGGATCCCGCCTAAAGGTGGTTAGGGGTCTGATCGACTGACGTTTACACCAGGGTCAACAGACCAGGCTGAGGGATAATGCTGGCGGGCTAAGGGGTTGCGATCGCTACTGTCAGAATGCCCAGCCAGCGGGTCGATGGGGCTTCAACTGTGACGGTTTTCTCCGCTGGATGGAGACAAAGAACTCCCCCACCTCCCCACTCCCCCAGGAC
>JAAUQQ010000199.1 GCA_012032745.1 Synechococcales cyanobacterium RM1_1_8 | reverse complement strand
GTACCGGAGAAGATTTTTCGTTGTGCGACTGGATATTCGCGATTTGCTCCCTATCGGTCGCGCTCCGCTACACCACCAACCAAGCCCGCGAGGCTATGCTTGGAGCACTGCGAAGATTTCTGGTAGACCGATGCTAGCCTGGGTTCGATGCCCCAGGCTTGGACTTTCGTTTTCTCGCAATTTTCTCGCAATTTTCTCGCAATTTTCTCGCAAACTATGGCCCGGATTATTGGATTGATGAGCGGCACCTCAGTGGATGGCATTGATGCAGCCCTGGTGGAAGTTTCCGGCGGACAGCGGGATCTACGGGTTGAGCTGATTCGGGGGCTGGCCCACCCCTATCCCGAGGCGGTGCGATCGCAGATCCTAGCGGTGTGCAGCGGTGAGGCGATCGCCCTAGAAGCCCTGGCCGCCCTGGATGATGCGGTGGCCGAAGCCTTTGCCGCAGCGGCGATCGCCGTCAACCAGGGCCATCCCCCCGCCGAGTTGATTGGCTCCCACGGCCAAACCGTGTTCCATCGACCCCAGACGGGAGGGCGATCGCGCCTGGGACAGCCCCCCAGCCTGGGCTACTCCCTCCAACTGGGCCGGGCCGCCCTGATCACCCACCGGACCGGCATCCCCACCGTGGCCAATTTCCGCGCCGCCGATATCGCCGTCGGCGGCCAGGGCGCGCCCTGGTGCCCCCGGTGGATGCCTATCTCCTGGGCCATCCCCAGGAACACCGCTGCATCCAAAACATCGGCGGCATCGCCAACGTCACCTACCTGCCCCCTACCACCACCCTCCACTGGCCCCAACAGGTGCGCGGCTGGGACACCGGCCCCGGCAACAGCCTCCTGGACCTGGCCGCCCAGCGCCTCTCCCAGGGCCAGCTCAGCTACGATGCCGATGGGGCCTGGGCCGCCCAGGGCAAGCCCGATCTGTCCCTGGTCCACCGCTGGCTAGACCACCCCTACTTCCGCCAGGCTCCACCCAAATCCACTGGGCGGGAGCTGTTTGGCTGGGATTATTTAGACCAGTGCTTGGGGGAAGCGACCCACCTGACGGAGGCCGATTTTCTCGCCAGCCTGGTGGAGCTGACGGCCCTCTCCATTGTTCGCAGCTATGGGGACTGTTTGCCCCAGTTGCCCGATCGCGTCTTGCTCTGTGGCGGGGGATTGCACAATGGCTATTTGCGATCGCGCCTGGCCCACCACCTGCCCGGCATTCCCCTCGAATCCACGGACACAGCGGGGGTCAATGCTGACTTTAAAGAAGCGATCGCCTTCGCCGTCCTCGCCCACTGGCACCAACACCAACAGCCCGGCAACCTACCTGCCGTAACCGGCGCACAAACCGCCGTCGTCCTGGGAGAAATGGCTCCAAAATCCCGTGCTAGCATAGGCCCAACAGGCAAAGAGGGATGACCCGTTGACACAGTCGTTTTTACTACAAGTTGGCACCTGGAATTCCCTGGGAACCTGGATGGAGGCTGATGGCTCAACGGTGGCCTTCCAAGGCCGGACCATGGTGTCCTGGAGTGAAGATGCCTGGTTCGCCATGGTGACCAAGCTGATCTTTGCTGATAGCCAACCGGGAGAGCTGCTGTGGCGCTACCGGGGCCGCCTGGCCGACACCGGCCACTGCTACACCTTCATGCTCGAACACAGCAGCGTCGGCAAAATGGAAGGCGAAGGCCGCATTGGCGAGCAAACCGTGGTTCAGCGCTCCTGGGCGCTCAACAATGCCCAACAGCGCAGCGCCTTCGAAACCTTCACCTGTATCGATGCCAACACCTACCACCTCGCTCACACCACCATGGTCGGCCAGCGGTTGGGGGCAGTTGCGGAGGCAACCTTGCGCCGGGTTTAGGACGCCAGCCCCCGCGTCAGGGGGCTGGCCAGTCAGGCCAGCCAGTCAGGCCAGCCAGTCAGGCCAGCCAGTCAGGCCAGCCAGCTAAGACAGACCCGGCAGCAGCCGTCGGGGCAATTGTTCAATTGTTCCTACCCCCTGACAGCATTGCCGCAACACCGGGGAACCATAGACAAGTAACAGACAAGTAACAGACAAGTAACAGACAAGTCACGAACCACAGGCCAGCGACAGGCCAGCGAGCAGCCATGGAGAAGCAAGCGGTATGTATAGCCCCAGGGTGCGAATGGTTTTCGCTACCCATGCTGGGGATTGGGAAGCTTGATCTGCTGTTTTTACCCGATCTGATGGGAACAAGTTCCATCGGTCAGGTTGTCAAATTATCATTCTGGGTACGCAGCGCGTGAGTCTTGCCATGGCATCAGCAGATCCAAACATCGGACGAATTTTGGACGATCGCTACGAGCTGATCGAGCTTGTGGGTAAAGGTGCCATGGGACGGGTCTACCTGGCTCGCCACGCCAAGCTCGGCGGAGCCGTCGCCGTCAAATTCCTCTCCCAGACCCTGCTGAGCGACAAAATGCGGGAGCGGTTCTTCACCGAGGCCCAAACCTGCGCCCACCTCGGCCAAGAAAGCATTCACATCGTCCGGGTTTCAGACTTCGGCGTCGATCGCGATGACATCCCCTTCTATGTGATGGAATACCTCCAGGGGGAGAGCCTCAGCGCGCTCCTTAGCGAAGAGCCCCTGGCCCTGCCCCGCTTCCTCAGCATCACACGCCAAACCTGTCTCGGCCTCAAAGCCGCCCATGAGGGCATCGTCCTCAACGGCAAGCGCTGCCCGATCATCCACCGCGACATCAAGCCCAGCAACATCCTGGTCAGCCCCGATCCCACCATGGGGGAGTTGACCAAGGTGCTCGACTTTGGTATCGCCAAGCTCATTCAAGAAGATGCCAGCCAAACCCAGGGCTTCATGGGCACCTTGGCCTACGCCTCCCCGGAGCAGATGGAGGGCCAGGAGCTGACCCACCGTTCAGATATCTACAGCCTGGGCATTGTCATGTTCCAGAGCCTCACGGGCAAGCTGCCGGTCTACACCGACAACCACACCTTTGGGGGGTGGTATAAGGCACACCGCTCCATGCCGCCGCGCCAGGTTAGTGAGGTGGCTGCCCATTTGAAACTGCCCCAGAGTCTCACCGCTCTGATCTATAGCTGCTTAGAAAAGAAGCCCGAAAATCGCCCAGCCAGCATGGCGGAGATTATCGAGGGGTTGAATCCCCTGGAGCAGCGTTTTGGGGCAGGTCGCCAGATTGGCCTTCGCCTGCGAAATCTGCTCAAGACAACCACCGTCATCAAGCCTGTGGAGGGCGATCCCAAGCCTGCCCCCAGCCCCGAGGATCTCTGCCTGCTACAGGTCTGGCCCAAAACCAAGCCCAATGCCCGGATTGTTTTTCCCCAGAAGATCAAGACCAGTCACGGCGACCTGCCCACCCTCTGGGTGATGTTGCCCAAAGCAGAAATCCAAGAGCTTCAGGTTAGCCGTCTCTACACCCAGGTCTATCGCAACTTCATTTGCACGATGGCTCCCCACCCGATGGTGATGTGGCTGACGGCTTTGCACAATCGGTTTTACCACAGCGATCAGGAAGCCCGCTGGCTGACCTGCTTCCTCGATCTGAAGTCCAACCACGGCCAGAGTTTTACCCAGCTCTTGGCCGAGCAAGGCGAATACCGCGTGCTGTTCTTTGCCCTGGAGGAGCCCCTGCGCTGTGTCCATGTCTTGACCACCAAAATCAACAAGGCTCAATGCAGCTTGATGAAGCAGTGGGTGGTGAGTGGCCGAAGCTGGCAGGGCCAAGGCCAGCCCAGCGCCAGCAAGAATATGCTGCGTTCTGAGCTGGAGCGGATCAAACCCCAGGTGCAGAAAAACCTGGAGTCCCTCACGGGGATTGATGGCAACCGGGTGCCTCCCGCGATGCGGATGATAGCTCTGGAGATGCTCAATCGGGGCCAGAGCACCCCCAGAGCGCCTAGATGGGCTGGCCTAGGCTGGGGAACTAGCTAGGCGGGTGGGAAAAACAGGACGGGGTGCCAGGATTGGCGCAGCACCTGGGCTCCAAAGCTGGGGACAGACCAATCGAGGAAGCGGTTGGTTTTGCGATCAGAGATGGCGATCGCGCTAATATCCTCCTCCGTCGCCGCCGCCATCACCTGCTCCATCAAGCTGCCCCGGCGCACCTGGGTCTTCACGGCCAGACCCAACGCTTCCAGCTCGGCTTGCACCTGGGCCAGACTTCCCAGGGCCTTTTCCTCGGCATCCTCCTGGGGAAAGCGGCTGCCCGGCTCGATCACCCAAACCAAGACACAGCTCTGGAGGCTGCTGGCAGGATTGTCTCGAATGCGCTGTTTCAACTCAGCCAGCAGGTGGTTGGCGGAGTCACTGCCATCGTAGGGAATCAAAAAGCTGGAGAACAGCGCCTTGCAGCGCAGCCGCAGCTCAGCTTCCATGTAGGTCGAAACCACGGGGGGCCGCAGAATCATTAGGGGTCGCTTGAGCTGTTCGGCCAGGGCACCCGCCGTACTGCCAAACATTTTTTGGGTCAGCAGGCTGCGAATCGGCGAGCCCAGCAGCACCAGCTCCGCATCGTACTTCTGCACCATGGCGAGAATCGACGCCTTGGCTCCCCCAGAATCCACCTCCACCTGGACTTCAATTCCCGGCACTGGGGTTGCGGTGGCCGGGGCGAGCAGCGCCTTGGCCCGCTGCATCGCAGCCTGGTCTTCCCGAGGAATTTCGCCATCATCGTCCAGGGGCACGCTATGTAGAAACGTTGCCTGCTGCACGCCTGCCTCCGCGAGCTGCGGAATGAAGTTGACCAAGCGGTTGATGCCATCACCGAGGTCAGTACAGATCAAAATCCGTTTGAACATAGTCTCAGGTCTGGGAATAGAGGACTGGGGCAAGGCAAAACAAAAGCGCACAGCAGAACTGCTTGGTTCCATTGTGCGCTGTTGCGATTGAATTGGAAAAGTGGAATCGGCAGATTTAAAGATCAATCCCCAGCGCTGCCGGGGATTGATTCCGCCCAGTCCAGGCTAGTCCAGGGCAGCGGCCTTGCGCTCGTGGGCTGGAATGCTCTCGTAGTAGTTTTCGGGATGGTAGAGGTGGCAGCGCTCGGCAATTTCCTTCATCATCGCGAAATTAAATTCCCGCTCAATCAAATAGTCTCCCCAGTTTTCCTGGAGGCTAGCGTGGGCCTGGCGCAGTCGATAGGATGGGATCCCTGTGCTGACATGGTGGGGGATGTGGACGTTGATGTCATGGCAGAGGAACTCGATCCAGGCGGGATACTTGCAGTGGACCGTGCCGGAGAGCTGGGACTCGGCTTCGTTCCACTCCGCTGCGGGGCGGAAGGGGATGTCCGGCGCGGTGTGGTGGACGATGGTGAAGGTGCTCATCCAGAAGTGGTAGCCCAGCCAGGGCATCAACCAAAACTTGACCAAGCCCCAGACCCCCAGGGTGGCGAACATCAGGGGGAAGGCGATCGCCGCCGTCACCAGCACCAACAGCGCTGAAAAACGCACCTGCTGGCGCTGCTTGCCCTCAAACTGAGCCCAGTTGAAATGCCGGCTGAGTTGGTGGCCCACGGAGCCAATCCACCAGAACCAGCCACGCACCTGGTGGTAGCCCCATTGCAACCCTTTGGGAGTGGCGTCATAGACCTCCGGCAGCATGGGCGTCCAAGCATTGTCTTCCTCCAGCTTGTTGGTGTGCTTGTGGTGGTGGTTGTGCAGAATCCGCCAAGCGTGGAAGGGGTAAACCAAGGGTAGGAAGGCAATGTGCCCCACCCAATTGTTGAGTGTGGTGTTGTTGAAGAATGAACGGTGGCCGCAATCGTGGCCGATGACGAAAAAGCCCGTCAGCGCTGTGCCGGTCACGAACCAAGCGATGGGCAGCAAATACCAGGGGCAGATCGCCAGCAGTGCATAGGAAAGCGTAACGCTGACCAAGGTGGTGGCAACCATAGCCAGGGCTTTGCCGGTGTCTTTCTCAAATACCTCCCCTGGTAGAGACTGGACCACGGTCCGTAGCTTTAGGCTGGGATCAATGGGGGAAGCGGCGGGTCTGGGGAAGGCTTGGGAAACGCGAGGCGGGGCTGGAAGCGATGTAGTCATGCAAGTCCTGTCATCAGGGTCGGCAATTCTGAGAAGTATTACATTTTGCGAAGCTGCTTCTCAAAAACTTTGCAATCTTACCATGGTGGGCTGCGCCACGCCTTGACGGGCTATCGCAAGCCGGGCAGGCGGATGGCCTGGCCGACCTGGTTAATCACGACACAAGAAAATGTTATCTGTGATACGTTTGACGATCTTGTCCTGAGTCGCTTTTCAACCTGTTGTCCCGATTTGGTTTAGCCCCCTTTGATTCAGTCCCAGCCCATGGCACTCTCCATTTTTGCCCAGTACCACATTCGACAGTTGCTGCACCGCGATCGCCACAAACTCAAGCTCGTGGCTGCCCAGGGCGTGACCTGGTGGCCCATGCCCATGCCGATCTGGATGAGGTGGTGGAGGGGCTGTATTTGGAAGAATCGGCGATCGCGCAGGTTTTTCAGCAGCTCAACACCTATGCCAGGCTGCATTCCACCGCCGAGGCCGATGGTTCTCAGGCCTCGCTGTGCCGGGACTTGGAAGCCAAAATATTTCGGCTTCTGGGCCTGGAGCTGAGGTCTCCCGCCCCAATTTCTTTGGGGCGCTAGTACAGCGAGGCGAAGGTTCCGAACTGGGAAAAGGCTCAGACCAGGCGATTACTCGCGCCGGGGCTGGGCTCCGGCCCCCAGATTGGGCAGCTTCACCTTGGTCGCCAGTCCTACCAGCTCCAGCGCCCGAATCGTCAGCCAGGTCACATCCAGCTCCCACCACTGCAAGCCATGGCGGGCAGAGTACTGATAGGCATGGTGATTGTTGTGCCAGCCTTCGCCATAGGTAAGCAGCGCCACCCACCAGCAGTTGCGGGAGTTGTCGCCGGATTCATGGCTGCGGTAGCCAAACTTGTGGGTGGCGCTGTTGACAAACCAAGTGCAGTGGTAGACCGCCACCAGGCGCACAAATACGCCCCAAACCACAAAGGACCAGCCCCCCAGGGCATAGAGACCGAGGGCGAGGACGGCCTGGAGGGGGAGGAAGTAGCGATCGAAGAAGAGATAAACCGGATCCTGGGCAATGTCGCGGGTGAATCGCTCTAGCTCTTGCTTGGCTGGAATGTCATAACACATCCAGCCCATGTGGCTCCACCAAAAGCCCAGGTTGGAGTTGTGGTGATCGAGGGCTTGATCGGAATAGGCATGGTGGTGGCGATGGAGGCCGATCCACTCGATCGGGCTGGCCTGGCAGGACAGGCTGCCACAAAAAACGAAGAAATACTCCAGCCACTTGGGCGTGGTGAAGCTGCGGTGGGAAATCAAGCGGTGCCAGCCCAGGGTGATGCCGAGGCAGCCCGTGAACCAATGGAGCAAGAGGGCGACGCCGACGGCCTGCCAGTTGAAGAGGTTGGGAACGAAGGCGAACAGAGCAAAGAAATGGATCCCGCCTAGGAATAGGATTGTGGGCCAGTTGCGCTTGAGCGGCTTGGAAATTGCAACAGTCATTAAATACGGGAAATACAACAAGCACCTGTTGCCTGTGGTGACGGCTTGAGCGCAACCGAAGGATCGATCGCCAAGCGCCAAGCACCCCGACAGGCACCGCACCCAATGGCTGATGCGATGGCAGGACCGCCGTCGTGGTGCATACTAGAGGGCTGAATGGGCCAGCGTTGATTGGTCGCAGCCGTTTTCAAGTATGCAGCAAGGGAATTGATGGACAGCTCGGCAAGCCGATATATTCGCCAGGCAGAGGAGGCGTTACTACAAATCTTTTCGGGAATTGACGCCCAGGTCAAGGGAAATCTCCGCCGGGTGCTCCAGGCCTATCGCCACCATCGGGTGGGAGCCCACCATTTTGCCAGCGTCAGCGGCTATGGCCACGATGACCTGGGGCGGCAGGTGTTGGACCGGGTGTTTGCGGAAATCATGGGGGCTGAGGCGGCGATCGTCCGGGTGCAATTTGTCTCGGGCACCCATGCGATCGCCACCGCGCTCTACGGTGTCCTGCGCCCCGGCGATGAGATGCTGGCCGTGGTGGGAGCCCCCTACGACACCCTGGAGGAGGTGATTGGCCTGCGGGGAGAAAACCAGGGCTCGCTCAAGGATTGGGGCATTGACTACCGCCAGCTTGACCTGGTGCGCGGCCAGGGGGAGCTAGGTCGTGACCCAGGGGAGGTGGATTGGCAGGGGCTGGAGACAGCGGTGGGCGATCGCACCCGCCTGGTCTTGATCCAGCGCTCCTGTGGCTACGGCTGGCGGCGCAGCCTCTCCATCGCCGAGGTCGAGCGCATCATTGCCAGCGTCAAACGCCAAAACCCCGACACCATCTGCTTTGTCGATAACTGCTACGGCGAATTTGTCGAAGATCGAGAGCCCACCATGGTCGGAGCTGACCTGATGGCCGGGTCGCTGATCAAGAACCCCGGCGGCACGATTGTCACCACCGGGGGCTACATCGCGGGCCGGGCCGACCTCGTGGAGACCTGCGCCTGTCGCCTGACTGCGCCGGGCGTGGGCAGCGAAGGGGGCGCGACCCTCAACCAGACCCGTCTGATGTTCCAGGGCCTCTTTCTGGCTCCCCAAATGGTGGCTGAGGCGATCAAGGGCACCCATCTCACCGCCCATGTATTTGATGCCCTGGGCTATCCCGTCAGCCCAGCGCCCCTGGAAAAGCGTCGGGATGTGATCCAGGCCGTGCAGTTGGGCTCCCCCGAGAAGCTGATTGCCTTCTGTAAAGCGATTCAGCAGCATTCCCCCATCGATGCCTATGTGGAGCCGGTGCCTGCGCCCCAGCCGGGCTATGACAGTCAGCTTGTGATGGCGGGGGGGACGTTCATTGATGGCAGCACTTCGGAGTTCTCGGCGGATGGGCCCCTGCGGGAGCCCTATGTTGTGTTTTGCCAGGGGGGCACCCACTGGACCCACATGGCGATCGCCCTAGAAGCCGCAGTGGCGGTGATCGGCCCGGCCTCCCCAAGCCTGCCATAAAAACAAAAAACACCCCAGACAGCTAGCCTGGGGTGTCTGGGGATCATTCAGCTTGTCCTGGAGCTTTCTGCCCCTGGCGGGCCAAAGTGGCTCCAGACTCGGCTGAAGCTACTCCGCTGCATCAGGGGCGGGAGCCGCCGGAGCCGGAGCGGCGGTCTTCTTGGTTGGTTTGGGCACTGGCGTGCGGCGATCGCCCTGGCCCGCGCTCGGTGCGCGACTGGGCCGCGCACTCCCGCCCGCCCTGG
>JAAUQQ010000198.1 GCA_012032745.1 Synechococcales cyanobacterium RM1_1_8 | reverse complement strand
ACCAGGCCGGACCCAACGCCATTCCCAACAAAATTCCCAACCCAGGCAACGGGCATCCCCCCAGGGGCGGCCAGCCGGGGGCGGCTGGCCCCAAAAACCAAGGCCCCAAAACACAGGCCCCCTAAAAAACAGCACCAGAACCAGCCCAAACCCGACCTCAGCTCCCAGGAACAGGCCCTGAGCCAGCGGGCCGCCGCCAAAGCCCGCAAGGACTTCATCAGTTTTGTCGCCCCGGTCGGTGCCATTTCCGCGCTGCTCGGCCTGGCCGCCTTCTTTGTCCAAGGCCCGAAGCTGGCCGCCGCCGCCGGGGGAGCCCCCCTGGCCTTCGCCCTGGCCTACCGCTATCCCCGCCAAGCCCTGTGGTTTTTCTTTTTCTACATGCCCTTCTCCGGCACCGTCACCTACTGGCTTGCGGGGGGCAATGCCCTGTTTCAGTTGGCTAAGGATGCCTTTTACTTCCCCGCCGTGGCGGCGCTGCTGGCCCTGGCCAGCAAACAGCGCCGGGACTTTTGGAACCCGCGTAAAATCATGCCCTGGATGGGGGTGCTGTTGGCGGTTTGCATCATGGGGATTCTGTTTGTCAACCTGCCCCGCCAGTTCCTGCCACCCTGTACTGAAACCGCCAAGCTGCTGAAAAAAGCCTGTGCCGAGGGCAAGCCCTTTCCCCAGGGGCTGCTGGGCCTCAAGGTGTTCATGGGCTATGTGCCGTTGATTTTTTGTATGCAGGCCCTGGTGCGCGATCGCCGCGACTTCCTGTTCTTCACCCGCAGCCATGTCATCCTCGCAGGCACCTGTGCCCTGCTCTCCCTGGCCCAACTGGCCATGCTCAAGACCGGCCGCTGCGCAGGCACCGATGCCCTGGAGGGCGATGCCCTGTTCAAGGCCACCCTGGAGGCCAAATGTCTCGTGGGGGGCTCCCTGGTCTACAGTCCCTCCCAGAACATGATCCGCCTGCCGGGAACCTTCGTGGCCCCCTGGCAGTGGGGCTGGTTCTTGATCAGCAATACGTTTTTTACCTTTGCCACCGCCTTTTTTGATCGCAACTTGATCTGGCGGCTGCTGGGCTTCGGCGGCCTGGTGGCGGTGCTGGCCTCAGCGGTGATTTCGGGCCAGCGCATTGCCTTTGCCCTGGTGCCGCTGTTCATTGTTGTCTTGATCTTGGCACTGCTGGCCACGCGGCTGATCCATTGGTTTTGGATCATTCCCATCGCTGTGGTGGTCTGGGGGGGGATCGGCCTGGGCACCACGCTCTATGCCGATGTGGTGATGGAGCGCTTGGATAGCTTCATTTCCCGCTGGCAGGCTTCACCCCCCACGGATATGATTGCCCACCAGTTCAATTTCATCATGCCCTATATCCGAGGCAAGCCCCTGGGCAATGGCCTGGGCAGCGCCACCAACTCGGCCCGCATGTTTGGCCCGACGCTGCTGGTGGAGACCTGGTTTCCCAAGATCATGTACGAGGTGGGGCTGGTGGGGCTGGTGGCCTTTTTGGTCTTTGTCACGGCGCTGACTGGCTTTTGCCTCCAGGCATTTTGGAGCACCCAGGATCCCAAGCTCAAGGGCTTTTCCCTCTGCTTTTGGATTTTTGTCTTCTTCATTAGCTACCAGACCTACTATTACCCCCTGGATGTGGATCCGGTGGCGGTCTACTACTGGGCCTTGATTGGCGTCATTCTGCGCCTGCCAGCCCTAGAAAAAGCGGAGCAGCAGGCTGCCCGCGAGGTCAGCAGCCAGGCCGAGAGTGAGATCAGTAGTCCGGCCAATGGCAAAGGCGGAGGCCATTTGGAACCACCGCGCTTTGCGCCCGTGCGATCGCCGGGGCGATCGGGCATCTAAGCCATACAGAATATCGAGAATAGGGTTGGGCCTTAGGGACATTCCGCTGAACGCCCTGCCCAGCGATGCCATAGGCCCAACCCAACGAAAACAGCCCGGATGATCAAATTTCTGGAAATCCCTTATTTGTGAAACCCCGCCATGTGAATCGGCCCCTGGACACTGGCATTGAAAAACTGCCGCACAAAGGGATTATCCGTACGGTCCACCTCCGCCACCGGCCCCTGCCACTGCACCTTGCCCTCATAGAGCATTACCACCCGATCCGCCGTGCGCCGAATCGTACTTTCTTGGTGAGTCACCACCAAGTAGCTAGAGCAGCCATCCACTTCGCTACAGCCCAGATCCCGCATCAAATCTTCAATGATTGTCGAGGCGATCGGGTCCAGCCCGGCAGTGGGCTCATCGTAAAGAATCATGCCCGTGCGCTGCTGTTCGGGGTGGCCAGGATCTTCGATGATGGCCCTAGCAAAGCTAACTCGCTTACGCATCCCGCCGGACAGCTCCGCTGGATAGAGATGGGAGACATTTTCGAGCCCGACGCGCTGGAGGCTATCTTCCACCAGAGTCTGAATTTGCTGGGGGGAGAGTGTGGAGTGTTGATAAAGAAAGAAGCCCACATTCTCGCCCACGCTTAAAGAGTCGAACAGCGCCGCTTGTTGGAAGACCAAGCTGATGTAGAACGGATCTGTGCTGTCTTCGATCGAGGAGCGTCGGGGCTCACCCCGGAGCAGCACCTGCCCCTGGTCGGGCATCAGCAAACCGGCGATAATGCGCAAAATCGTTGACTTGCCAGTGCCGGATGGGCCGATGACCGCAATGCGATCGCCCTCCCAAATCTTCAGGTCTACGCCGTTGAGGATGGGTTGATTTCCAAAGGTTTTATGAATGCCACGCAGCTCAATCAGAGGCACGGACAATTCGGGGGTAATTCCAGTGCTAGAACTTCCAGGGCTAGAACTTCCAGGGCTAGAACTTCCAGGGCCAGGACTTCCAGGGCCAGGACTCCCAGGCCCGTTCTCCCCAGCGCCATGTCCCCCGGCACCGGTCCCAAAAGCCCCGCCCAGCGCTTCAACCACCATTGGCATTCCTCTCCCTAGTCACTTGGAACAAGCCCCTTGGATCAAGTCACTCGGACCGACATCCAGCCCCTACTCTAACGCTCCCCCCTCGGCACCTGGAGCTTAGCAGCCTCTACAACAAACTGAATTGATACAAACAAGATATATTTGGGTGCCCGCCGTGGGAATGGTTTTGGACCGGTGTTTGGACCGGTGTTTGGACAGACATTTGAACATACTCCTGAACTTCCCATCAGGGCAGCGGAGACAGGACCAATGAGTAACATGAGCCTGCTAAAACGAAAAATCTACAGTCTGAGTCACGCCTCCCGGCAACATACCCCGCGCCGAGTCAGCCAGGGCCTCAAGTGGCTCATGCCCGGCCTGTTGGTCAAGCGCTGGATGATGCTGAGCACGGGCGGCCTGGCCATGGCAACCCTGGGCCTAGCGATCTGGGCCAATCTCAGCCCCGTCCACTACATGATTCGCTTCACCCGCGATCTGTTGGGCATGGTCGCCCGCGTGGTTCCCAGCCACATCAGCGGCCCGATTCTGCTGGGGCTGGGGCTGATGTTTGTGTTTTGGGGCCATAGCCGCACCTTTGACAGCATCAGCGATGTGCTCATGCCCCAGCGGGATGAGGAGCTGGTGGATATTTTGCTCAACCATCGCCGCTTGAACAAAGGCCCCAAGATCGTTGTGGTGGGCGGCGGTACCGGCCTGTCTACGCTGCTGCGGGGCCTCAAAACCTACAGCACGAATATCACCGCCATTGTCACCGTGGCCGATGATGGGGGCTCCTCCGGTCGCCTGCGCCGGGAGATGGGGGTCCAGCCGCCGGGGGATATTCGCAACTGCCTGACGGCCCTGGCCAGCGAAGAAAAGCTGCTGACGGAGCTGTTTAGCTATCGCTTTGAGACGGGGGATGGGCTCTCGGGCCACAGCTTTGGCAATTTGTTTTTGTCCGCCATGACCAACGTGACCGGGGACTTTGAGCAGGCGATCGCCGCTTCCTCCGAAGTCCTGGCCGTGCGGGGCAAGGTGCTGCCCGCCACCCTGAGCGATGTGCGCCTCTGGGCCGAACTGGAAGATGGCCGCCGGGTGGAAGGTGAATCCAATATTCCGGCGGCTCGGGGCAAAATTGCCCAGATTGGCTGCCTGCCCGCTGCGCCGCCTGCCACCCCCGGCGTGGTCCAGGCCATCGCCGAAGCAGACCTGATTGTGATCGGTCCCGGCAGCCTCTACACCAGCATCATTCCCAATCTGCTGGTGCCGGAGATTACGGCGGCGATCGATCAATCCCAGGCCCCCCGCATCTACATTGCCAATGTCATGACCCAGCCGGGGGAGACCACGGCCTATAGCGTGGCCGACCATATTCGAGCCATTGACCGGGTGTGCGATCGCAAGCTCTTCGATGCGGTCCTGCTCCAGCGCAAACCGCCCTCGCCCGTCGCCCTCAGCCGCTACGCCAAAGAACAATCCCACCCCGTCTCCTACGACCGTGAAGCCGTGGCCCAGACCGGGCGGCGCACCGTCGTCGCCGATGTTATGGATGAGGAGCCATCCGGCCTCGTGCGCCACAACTCCCAGCGCCTGGCCCAGGTAATCATGCGCTGGTACGAGCGCAACGGCCTCCAGCGCAGCGGCCAGCCCCGCAGCCGCAGCGGCCAACAGACCGACATGCCCCAGTTCTCCCAGGGCAGTCTGCGGCTGGAATACAGCCGCCTGGCCCACGAACGGCGGCCCTAACTTCCAGAGGCCCCAACTTCCAGAGGCCCCAGCTTCCAGAGGCCAGCCACGAGTTGTCGGTCCACCCCTTCGATGCAAACCATGGCGATCGCCCCCAACCTTACGCCCGCCAACGGCCTACCGCCCCCCAGCCTTGCGCTTGCCGCATGCCGCCGCCACCCACCGGCTGGGGGTCCAGCTCGGCCAGATCCTGCCTGCCGCCAGTTTGCTGCTGCTGGCGGGCGACCTGGGCAGTGGCAAGACCAGCCTCACCCAGGGCATCGGGGCTGGGCTGGGCATCGATCCCCGCGAGATTGTCAGCCCGACGTTTACGCTGATTGCGGAATACACCCAGGGCCGCCTGCCCCTCTACCACCTGGATCTCTATCGCCTGGATGGCCCAGGGGTGGATCAGCTCAACCTAGAGCAATATTGGGAGGGAGAAGAAGTCGAGCCGGGGGTGGTGGTGATTGAATGGCCAGAGCGGCTCACCTACCGCCCCGATCGCTACCTCCAGATTCAGCTCAGCCATCGGCCCATCGGTCGCCAGGCCGACATTGTTCCGGTGGGGGCGGATTGGAACCTGAAGGCGCTATTGGAGCTGTAGGGCGATTCCTTCGGAAACTTGCGTAGCAATCGCGCCCTGGGTCAATCCTGACGGTCTACTCAATCCATCCTCGATCAGCCAATCAGCCAATCAGCCAATCAGCCAATCAGCCAATCAGCCAGCACTCCATCGAACCGAGCACCAACAGGCTAAAATCAATTGTTTGTGCTCGCTGACGAGCCGCCCCTTTGTAAGCCTTACTCTAGCGAAAAGAACGATGGCCGAAACCTTAATGTTCAACGCCCTGCGGGAAGCCACCGATGAGGAAATGGCCCGCGATCCCCATGTCCTCGTCATGGGCGAAGACGTCGGCCATTACGGCGGTTCCTACAAGGTCACCAAGGGCCTCTACGAAAAATATGGCGAGCTGCGCGTGCTCGATACCCCCATTGCCGAAAACAGCTTCACCGGCATGGCCGTGGGCGCTGCCATGTGTGGCCTGCGCCCGATCATCGAAGGCATGAACATGGGCTTTTTGCTCCTGGCCTTTAACCAAATTGCCAACAACGCGGGCATGTTGCGCTACACCTCCGGCGGCAACTTCAAAATCCCCATGGTGATACGCGGCCCCGGCGGCGTCGGTCGCCAGCTCGGAGCCGAACATTCCCAGCGCCTGGAAGCCTACTTCCACGCCGTGCCTGGCCTCAAAATTGTCGCCTGCTCCACCGCCAAAAACGCCAAGGGCCTGCTCAAGGCTGCCATCCGCGACGACAACCCCGTGCTGTTTTTTGAACATGTCCTGCTCTATAACCTCAAGGAGCAACTGCCCGAGGGGGACTATGTTCAGCCCCTGGACAAAGCGGAGATGGTGCGCGAAGGCAAGGATGTGACAATCTTGACCTATTCCCGCATGCGCCACCACTGCACCCAGGCAGCCAAGAAGCTCGTGGAAGAGGGTTATGATCCCGAGATCATTGATTTGATTTCCCTCAAGCCCTTTGACATGGAGGCGATCGGCAACTCCATTCGCAAAACCCACCGCGTCATTGTGGTGGAGGAATGCATGAGAACCGGTGGCATCGGGGCTGAGTTAGTCGCTTCGATTTGCGATCGCTTCTTCGATGAACTCGACAGCCCCCCCATCCGCCTCTCCTCCCAGGACATCCCCACGCCCTACAACGGCAAATTAGAAAACCTGACCATCGTCCAGCCCCAGCAAATTGAACAGGCCGTGCGGGACATTATGGTTTAGGGGACAGCCGGGTGATAGGGGACAGCCGGGTGATAGGAGACAACTGCTACCATCACCCATCACCCAGCCCCCCCAAAAAAATTCCCCTTTGTCAAACAGCCCTCCCTCACAAAGGATTTCCTCCAGAATGGGTAAACAACGCGGCCTCCTGGCCTTGATTTTGGCATTGGCGATCGGTGCCGTGGTGGTTCTGGTTAAGGTTCCGCCCAAGCTAGGACTCGATCTCCAGGGGGGCTCCCAGCTCACCGTCCTGGTCAAGCCCACCGCTGAAATCCCTGAGATTTCTCCCCAGAACCTAGAAGATGTCACCCGCGTACTCGAAAACCGCGTCAACGGCCTGGGCGTTGCTGAGTCTGTGGTGCAGACCACGGGCGAGGACCAGATTCTGGTGCAGTTGCCTGGGGTCAGCGACCCTGCCCAGGCCGAGAAAGTCTTGGGAGGCACGGCCCAGCTTGAATTCCGTGCCCAAAAACAGGGGAGTGAAGCCGCCATCCAGGCCGAGCGCTTGGCCCGCCAGGAAATCGAAGTCCAGGCCCTGGCCGCCGAAGCCAGCGGCGATGCCGAGGCCCTGGCATCAGCCCAGGCCAGCCTGCGGGCCAGCGATGAATCCATTGCCCAATATTTCGAAGCGGCCAGCCTCAGCGGCGAAGATCTCCAAGATGCCTATGCCACAACCGGCGCTGCTCCCGGCGGCAGCAATTGGGAGGTAGGGCTGCGCTTTACGGGGGAAGGGGGCGATCGCTTCGCAGAACTCACCAAAAATATCGCCGGTACGGGGCGCGGTCTGGGTATCTTCCTCGACAATGCCCTGATTAGTTCCCCCGTGGTGGATGCATCCTTCGCCACCACCGGCATTACCGGCGGCAGCGCCGTGATCAACGGTAACTTTGATAGCAAAGAGGCTGCAAACCTAGCGATTCAGCTCCGGGGCGGCTCCCTGCCCCTGCCCGTGGAAGTCGTCGAAACCCGCACCGTTGGCGCAACCCTGGGTCGAGACAGCATCCAGCGCAGCCTCTATGCCGGAGCCCTGGGCCTGGTCTTGGTGTTGATCTTCATGGCACTCTACTACCGCTTGCCCGGCATCATCGCCGATATCTCCCTGGTCGTCTACGCCCTGCTCACCCTAGCGGCCTTTGCCCTGCTGGGGGTGACCCTGACCCTGCCGGGCATTGCGGGCTTTATCCTCAGCATCGGCATGGCGGTGGATGCCAATGTGCTGATTTTTGAGCGCACTCGGGAGGAACTCCAGGCTGGCAAAAGCCTCTATCGCTCCGTTGAATCGGGCTTTTTCCGCGCCTTCAGCAGCATCCTCGACAGCAATGTCACGACGCTGATTGCCTGTGGGGCGTTGTTTTGGAAGGGCACAGGCTTTGTCAAAGGCTTTGCGGTCACTCTGGCGGTGGGGGTGTTGGTGAGTATGTTTACGGCCATCACTTGCAGCCGTACGCTGATGTTCACGGCCATTACTCTGCCTCAGTTTAAGAACAAGTCTCTGTTTCTGCCGGGGCTAAAGGCCGATCAGACCGCAGCCAAGACGTAACCGTACTGGGTGACTCCCAGCGCCCCACCGCATCGTTTCCTGACTCAACCTTCACCCGCAGATTCTGATGGCCCTATCGCTCCAAATCTCGCAGCAGCGCAAAACCTGGTGGCTGATCTCCGGCCTGCTAGCCCTGATCTCGCTCATTGCCATGGCGATCTGCCTGGGCCAGTATCGCTACCCGATTAAGCCGGGGCTGGATTTTATTGGCGGCACGCGGCTCCAGCTAGAGCGGGATTGTGCCCAAGCGGACTGTAGCGCTCCGATTAATCCAGCGGAGGTGCGGGCGGTTTTGAACGAGCAAAACCTGGGCAACAGCAGCGTCCAGGTCACCAGCACCGATCGCCAAAAACAGCAGGGCGTCGCCATTCGGACCCCCAGCCTTGGTGTGGACGATCGCACCGCCCTAGAGAGCAAACTGGCAGCGGCGATCGGGCCGTTTGACCCCGAGAGCACCCAAAACGACACCGTCGGCCCCTTGCTGGGCGAGCGCATTCTCACCTCGGGCCTGGTGGCCTTGATGATTTCCTTTGCGGGTATCATCGCCTACCTCAGCGTTCGCTTCCGGTTTGACTATGCCCTCTTGGCCGTCCTCGCCCTCTTCCACGATATCTTCATCACCGTGGGGATCTTTGCCCTGCTGGGCCTGACGATTGGCTTGGAAGCCGATAGCCTTTTCATCGTGGCGCTGTTGACGATTGTGGGATTTTCCGTCAATGACACTGTGGTGATCTACGATGCATCCGCGAAATGATCAAGCTCAACCCCAGCGAACCGATTGATGATCTGGTAGATGCAGCGGTCAACCAAACCCTAGGCCGCTCGGTCAACACCACCCTGACCACAACGCTGCCGCTGATTGCTATCTTTTTGTTTGGCGGCGTCACACTCAAAAACTTCTCCCTGGCGCTGATCATTGGCTTCACCCTTGGAGCCTATTCCAGCATTTTCATTGCCAGTTCGACCCTGGGCTGGTGGCGATCGCGCCGTCAGCAGCGGGGCGATTTCCCCCTCGGTCCAGAGCAGGATCCATCGGACCCAGACCCGGTTGATCGCAAGGGCGGGCAAAGCGACATTATTGTTTGAGCTAGCTTGTTTGAGCCAGCTTGTTTGAGCCAGCTTGTTTAGGCCCTATCGTTTGAGCCTTGCCGTCTAAACCACTCCCTAGCTTGGCAACCGCTTGAGACCCCATCGCAGCCTAAAACCCAGCCCAGCCCTCGATCGCCTGACCCCTCCCCTGCGCCAGGCGGTGGTCAATCTCCATCACTGGCAACAGCGGCGGCGCTGGCT
>JAAUQQ010000197.1 GCA_012032745.1 Synechococcales cyanobacterium RM1_1_8 | reverse complement strand
CCCCAGGGAGCCTCCAGCCACAACGGACAGGTGGCATCGCCCAACACCGCCCCCTTCGACATCAGCGCACAGCGAAGGAACAAAGCGCTAAAGGCAGCACCGAGGCCGCAGTAGATCGTCACCGCCCAACGCCAGGCATTAAACGCCAGCCGCAGCGGTCGCCAGGGAGCCATATCCGCCACATCTTCATTGATATCCACCCAAAACCACAGCGTCAGCGCAATCAACACCATGGCCAGGGGAGCCGTCAAAAAGCCAATCGGCAGGGAGGCAATCATCAAATACACGGTGATGGCCAACAGGCTAGAGACCTTCCAATAGAGCGTCATCAACCGCTGAATCGCTTCCATGCGCTGCATCACGGCCCAGACCATCAGCCCTAGGGGTAAAAACACCGTAAAAATTAAGGCGAGGCGGTAGTCTAACCAAATCAAAGGGCGCAAAACGGCTTCAGACATGGGGCACTGAAATAATTAGGAGTTGTTCGGGGAAATAAATAAATCAAATTAGGCTCGGCACCCGGTTTTGTATTGTATACCTTGCAAGGTTTCAAGCCTTGCTCGCTGGCGATCGCCGACTCCAGCCCCCAGATCAAATCTACCGAGCCGCAGGATCTCAGCATCACCACACAAAAATCAGGCCCCCGAGCCTTCCCAGGAGCCTAATTCGTGCTAATTCAGCGATGAGCCAAATTCAGCGATGCACAGAGGGGTCTAGGGAGAGCCCAGGAGCCCGATGGATCTCGGCTCGTGGATCTCGGCTCGTGGATCTCGGCTCGTGGATCTCGGTCACATCTCCACCCGCCAGGTCCATGGCCCTAATCTTCGTAAATCCGGCACTCCACAGCCTCAGGGTTGTCAGAGCAATACTTCTCAAAGGAAGTCTGCTCAGGCTCTTTCGCCTTGTGGGAGGCCTCCGCTTGGAGTTCCTCCACCACATCCCAAGCCGCAGCACACTCCGGAGACGTGGCTCCGTTGATATCACAGGCCTCGCGGGCCTGTTCGCGCTCCTTTTGAATCTCTTCGTGGATTTCGTTGTTGCTCATGGCTTGTATTCACCTAAACGAACTGTACAAATCAGACGATTGCCGCACCGTTAAGGTGCCATTGATCAGGCATGAACGCATCAATCTGAAGCGGGATTGCCAGGACCACTGACCGAAGCACAGGCCTCGGCCACTAAATCTAGCAACATAGCCCCCAGGCAAGCTGTAACTTAGCTAACTCCTTGGTAATCGAAATATTCCGATTGGCGCTATTTCCCCAGTTTCTCTTAAGGTTCAGCACCGGGCTCACTGGGCAACAGGTTCAGCAGCAAACAAGGGCATCGACGGTAGCGCCATGGATGGCAGACACCGCGCCTATGCGCCCTCATCACCTAGCCTAGCGTTCTCTTCCCCGACTAGCACTGTAGAAATCCCACCTTCAGATGGCTTGACCTGCGCCCAGGGAATGGTTTCGCCCAAGGGGCTGGGGAGGAGCCCAGCCAAGCAGCCAAGGAGGCTCGAAATCATGAGACACTGGGATAACTATGGCGATGGCTCAGTCCAGCCGCTAAGCCGCTCCTGCTCCAGGCATCCGGCCAGGACTAGACCCCATCCCTCAGACCGAAGGAATTCAGCCCCCGTAGGGCCATGGCCTGCCATTGCCATCTTCCTCGACAACGGTATTGAGCGATTTCCTCTGTGAGCCATCCTTTGCAACCAATTGCCCATGGTTGAGACTTCTACAGCCCCGGCCATGAAATGGGCGAGCGCCCTCTCCACGCGTCCATCCCTTGAGGCTGCGGTCAATGAGGTCGTCGAGGTGGCTCAGTTGAGGTTGGGGGCCAAGCCCGATCTGGGGTTCCTGTTCATTTCTGCCACCTTTGCCAGTGAGTATCCGCGCCTGTTGCCTCTGTTGCGGGAGCGCCTTGCCTTGCCAGCGCTGATTGGCTGTGGCGGCGGCGGCATCATTGGCAATCTGGTGGGGGAGGATGCCACGGGGAGACTGGCGGAACAGCCGGTGCGGGAGATTGAAGATGAGCCTGCCCTTTGCCTTTGTTTGGCCCACCTGCCAGGGGTGACAGTCCAGGCCTTTTGGCTCGATGAGGAGCAACTCCCAGATTTGGATTCTCCTCCCCAGGCCTGGGTTGATTACATTGGCGTGGATCCCGCCAGCCAGCCCGATTTCGTCTTGATTGCGGATCCGTTGACCTCGAAGATCAATGATTTGCTCCAGGGCTTTGACTTTGCCTATCCCCATGCGGTGAAGGTGGGGGGCTTGGCCAGCGGTGGCTCGAACCAGCGCAGTAACGGTCTGTTTTGCAATGACCAGTATTACGAAGAAGGCAGTGTGGGGATCGCCCTGAGTGGACCCATCCAAATTAAATCCGTGGTCGCCCAGGGCTGTAGGCCGGTGGGGCCGATTTTTCGGGTGGTGGAGGGCAAGCGCAATGTGATTCTGAAGATTGAGGCTGAGGATGCATCCTCTTTGGCGGGGGTGCAGGGTTCGCCATTGGATTGCTTGCAGGCGCTGTTGCAACAGCTCACGGAGGAGGAGCGGGAGCTGGCCCAACATTCTCTGTTTGTGGGGGTAGCGCGCAGTGCCTTTAGTACGGAGCTGGGGCGGGGGGATTTTCTAATTCGAAATTTGGTGGGATCGATCCCAGGGCCGGGGCAGTGGCGATTGGCGATCGCGTCCGCTCCGGTCAGCGCATCCAGTTCCATTTGCGCGATGATGGCACCTCCACAGCGGATCTGACGGAGCTTTTGCAGCGCCACTGCGATGCAGAATTGGCCCAGCCGGGGCTGGGGCAGCCGGTGGGGGCGCTGATGTTTTCCTGCCTGGGCCGGGGCGAGGATCTGTACGATCTGCCCAACCAGGACTCATCCCTATTCCAGCGCTATATCAAAGACGTCCCCATCAGCGGTTTTTTCTGTGCCGGTGAGATCGGCCCCATTGGCGGTGCCACTTACCTCCATGGCTATACCGCTGTTTTTGGCATCATTTGTCCAACGCTGGAGCCTTAGCTGTGGGCTAGCCCCGGTGGGGCGGGCTAACCCACAAGGAGCTCGGCATGGCCATTGCGAGGATGGGGCGGCGCTAGGGCCGGCAAGTAATGGCGAACCGCTTTTAAGACCTGGGCCTCATCAATGGGCTTACTTAGGAAGTCCGTTGCACCAACCATTTTGGCCCGCACCCGGTCCACCATGCCATCGTTGCCGCTCAGAATCACGATCGGAATCGACTTGAAGATCGAGACCCGGCGGAGCTGTTTACAAAGCTCGTAGCCGTTGACCACAGGCATGATCAAGTCCAAAAAGATAAAGTCCGGTCGCTGTCGCAGCACCGTCGAGGCCGCCTCCACCGCCTCCTGGACCGTGGCCACGCGATAGCCTGCGCCCCTAAGGATTTCCTCCATCACAAAGCAAATATGCTCGCTGTCATCGATGCAGAGGATCAGGCGATCGTCCTTGGGTGCCAGCGGCGGCGCTGGCACTTGGGCGGGGCGGGAGCTCTCCAGGGAGAGCTGCTGAAAGAGACTCGGAGCAGGGGGAGGTGGGGGAAAGGGACTGGCGCGATCGCCCACCGCTTGCAGACCAATAAAATTCTGGCGGCGATAGGCCGAAAGCACCTTGGCGAGGGCTAGCAGATCCTTGCCCGTTTTGAGGGCGAGGTCTCGAATCGAACGCTTGCCGTCTAAGAGCTGGAGAAAGCGCTGGTGGACATTGGGCAGCGATCGCATACGCCCGCCCGCAATCTGCGGCTCCACCAGCGGAGCCCAGTTAGGCGAATACCAAGCCAGCTCCGTGTCTTGCCAGGAGCGGAGCAGGGCATGGGCACGGGCAATGGATTCATCGTAGGAGCCCAGAACCGTCACAGGGGATTCCGGCAGCTCCCGCACATTGGAATCACAGCTAATTTGAATGACCGCTGAGGCTGCAAAAAAATATCAAACAGCACTTCATTCACAGCACTGTCCACCGCAAACTGCATCGACTTGCGAGTAATGCGCCGCAACTCAAACAGTCCAGCCAGGGCATTGTGCTCCAGACAGGGATCCTCTGGCGGCGGCAGGGTCAAGGATTTGGGGTGAATTTTGAGCTGCTTGAGTAGGCGATACCAGCGCCGCCAGCGGTGCTCGCCCCCCGAGGCCCAAACCACACGGCCTGAAGAAAAGTAGAGGCTCCACCGCTGCTCATCATCGGCCAAGACCGTAATCCGGCCATTGATCTCCGTTTGGACCATCTGCTGAATGACACCAGCCAGTTGATGGGCGGAGATGCTCTCGCTGATGGGATAAATTCGTTCTGCTATCGCCATGGTGTGGGGAGGTTGTGAGACGCCATGCACCCGACTCACCAACGTTACCCGACCAAAATTGGCCACCGATTTATGCCTAAAATGTGATCCCTATCGAAAGCAAAGACCGGTTCCATCGTATTTCCATGATTCCCCTCCATCGACCCCAGAGCTGCAAAACTAGGGAAGCTTTAGGGGAAATCCAGGAACATCAATTCAGGAACCATACGGATGGATTCCAGCCCATCCGCTCAGGGATCTCACTGGCTCAGTGCTCCCAGACCGAGGGCTTCAGTCATCCCATCCCAAAAGATCCTGAGCCCACAGCCCGGTTCCAGAGCCTCAAAAGCACTACCCATCACTCGCAGAATCGGCCTCCGAGCCGCCGGGGGAAGCATGGTAAAGTGCATCGAGCTGGCTGCGCACATCTTCGATCGGCAGCGCCCGCATCACCATCAACGGCTCATCCACCACCTGCCCCGAAGCATCCAACAGTTCAGGGTGGGGAATCTTCACAGCGCCGTTCCCAGAGCGCGAAGACCAAGCGCCGGAATCCTGACGCTGGACATCTCGTCCCAGGGTCATCATGTTACGAATCAGGTTGCTCACCGCGAGCACGGCAAGCACCGTAAAGACTAAGACATAGAGCAGGTGCAGCACGGTCATCCTCCAAAACGTTCATCGCGGTCGCTAGGGATGGGGTATGGATCCGCAAGCTGGCCTCAAAAGTCTTTTGAACTTATGTCCTTATCAGTTTATGGGATCAGGCAGCATCTCTGCCTAAGATCGCCTGAAGAGATCGCATCCAGTCGATGGCGAGCTGGGAGAATTGGGTTTAGGGCGGCTGCGGAAATGTTTAGGGCTGCTGCTGGAATAGGGTGCTGATCTGCCAACAGTCAAGGACGAGCTGGTGCCAAGGCATCAGCACCGCCAGCTCGATTCCCGTTTCGCCATGGGTGGCTTCGAGCAGGGACTGGGCCACGGTCACCTGGCGCTGGGTCTCCCGGAGACTGTTCAACAGCTCGGCCTGTTCTTGGGAACCGAGGAAGGCAAGCTGTTCTTGTTCTAGCAGCTCCCGCGTGCGCTTAAACCAAAATTGGAAATCCTGGAGCAGGGGGGTCAGGACCGTCTTGAACAGTTCTGGCTCGGAAACCGAGGGTTGGGGTGATGGATTGGCCATGATGCGGTACCGTTGGCGGAGCTAGGATGTGAAGACAGCGATCGCCCACCCAGCCAGACAATTAGCTACGCTTCAGGCCCCGATAATACCTCGATTCCCCCAATCCCCCTAGTCTTCTGGCGCTCCATATTGACAAGTCCTGACAAGGAAGCGAGCCGGATTTGACCGCCCAGGGCGATGGGTCAAACCGATGGGTCAAACCTCCAAATCAAAGCCTCAAGTCAAACCGGGGCCGTTACTATAGAGGGTGCCCTGGGTGAGCCAAGGTTCTTCGGTCGAGGCCAAGCTTTAGATCGCGTCCCTGCTCCATCCGCCGTCTTCCAAGCCGTTCATGTCTCCAGAACAGTCCTCCGCCGAAGCTCAATCCGCTGCTCTCTCCGCCGAGGCCAACCCAGGGGCGATGGAGCCCATGCGCCTGCCCAAGACCAGCGAGTCGGAACAGCTCAAAAAAATTCGCCACAGCACCTCCCATGTGATGGCCATGGCGGTGCAGAAGCTGTTCCCCAAGGCCCAGGTGACCATTGGCCCCTGGACGGAGAACGGGTTTTATTACGACTTTGATGTGCCCCAAGCCTTCACGGAGAAGGATCTCAAGGACATTAAGAAAGAGATGACAAAGATCATCTACAAGAAATTGCCCATGATCCGCGAGGAGGTCACCCGCGAGGAAGCGGAGCAGCGAATCAAGGCCCAGAACGAGCCCTATAAGCTGGAGATTTTGGCAGGCCTGGAAGCGCCAATTACGCTGTATCACCTGGGGGAGGACTGGTGGGATCTCTGTGCCGGTCCCCATGTGGAGACGACGGAGGAATTGAATCCCAAGGCGATCGCCCTGGAATCCGTGGCCGGGGCCTACTGGCGCGGCGATGAAAACAAAGCCCAGCTCCAGCGCATCTACGGCACCGCCTGGGAAACCCCGGCCCAACTGGCAGAGTACCAGCGCCGCAAGGAAGAAGCCCTCAAACGGGACCACCGCAAGCTGGGCAAGCAGCTCAACCTGTTCATCTTCAGCGACATCGTCGGCCCCGGTCTGCCCCTCTGGACCCCCAAGGGCACGATCCTGCGCAGCACCCTGTCGAACTATCTGCAAGATGAGCAAACCAAGCGAGGCTACCAGGGCGTGGTCACGCCCCACATTGCCCGCGTGGACCTGTTCAAGACCTCAGGCCACTGGCAAAAGTACAGCGAAGACATGTTCCCGATGATGGCGGAGAACGAGGTGGACCGCCTCAAGGAGCAGGGCTTTGTGATGAAGCCGATGAACTGCCCCTTCCACATCCAGATCTACAAGGACCAATTGCGCTCCTACCGCGAGCTGCCCATGCGTCTGGCGGAGTTTGGCACGGTCTATCGCTATGAGCAGTCCGGTGAACTGGGCGGGCTAACCCGCGTGCGCGGCTTTACCGTGGATGACTCCCACCTGTTTGTTACGCCGGAGCAGTTGGATGAGGAATTCCTCAATGTGGTGGATCTGATTTTGGAGGTGTTCAAGAGCCTCCAGCTAAAGAATTTCAAGGCCCGCCTCAGCTTCCGCGACCCCGACTCCGACAAGTACATCGGCGGCGATGAGGTCTGGGAGAAGTCCCAGAATGCCATTCGCCGGGCGGTGGAGAAGCTGGGCATGGAGCATTTTGAGGGCATTGGCGAAGCGGCTTTCTACGGCCCCAAGCTGGACTTCATCTTTACGGATGTGCTGGAGCGGGAATGGCAGTTGGGCACGGTCCAGGTGGACTACAACCTGCCGGAGCGCTTTGACCTGGAATATGTCGCCGAAGACGGCAGCCGCCAGCGTCCGGTGATGATTCACCGGGCTCCCTTTGGTTCTTTGGAGCGTCTGATTGGCATTTTGATTGAGGAATATGCCGGGGATTTCCCCCTGTGGCTGGCACCGGAGCAGGTGCGGATTTTGGCGGTGACCGAGGACTTTTTGCCCTATTGCGAGACCGTTGCGGCTCAGATGCGGGCGGTTGGGGTGCGGGTTGAGGTGGATAAGAGTGGCGATCGCCTCGGCAAACTCATCCGCAATGCTGAAAAGGCCAAAATCCCGGTCATGGCTGTGGTCGGTGCCAAGGAAGTGGAGGCCAATTCTCTCAGCATCCGCACCCGCAAGTCCGGCGAGCTGGGAGCCCTGCCCGTGGCTGAGGTGCTAGAGAAGCTGAAGGCCTCAATTGATGCGCGGGACCAGGGCTTCTAGGAATAGGCGTTTACAATTGAAGGGCAAGCCTGAGCGGAGTTTGCTCCATGGTTGGACTCGCACCTCCCAGACCTTCCTCCTCCCTGCCTAACCCAGGGGTAGTTTTACAGGGCATCAGTTGGGAGACCTATCTGAAAATGCTTTCGGAGATGGGCGAGCATCGAGCCTGTCGTCTGGCCTATCGGCAAGGGCGCTTGGAGATTACGATGCCGTCGGATTTGCATGAGGGCAATAAGAAACTGCTGGAGCGCATGTTGGAAGCCCTGACCGAGGAGCTGGAACAGCCGCTTAAAAGCTTTGGTTCAACAACGCTCAATCGCGAAGACCTGCGCCAGGGGGCCGAGCCAGATTCTTGCTACTACATTCAAAATGCGAATCAAATTGTGGGGCGTCGGATTGACCTGGAGCGAGATCCACCGCCGGATTTGGTTTTGGAAGTCGATATTTCTAGCCCTTCTACCCAGCGCATGGAAATCTACGCTCAGCTAGGCGTAGCTGAGCTGTGGCGCTATATCCAGGGGGAAGTGCAGATTCTACAATTGGAGAATGGCCGGTTTGTGGCTTGTGACTCCAGCCCGACCTTTCCAATCGTTTCGGCAGCGGTTCTGAATGAGTTCTTGCAGGTGGCGGAAATGCAGGATGAGACGGCTTGGATCCGGAGCTGGCGACGCTGGATCCGGGAGCAATTGGCTGAATAGGCCCTGTTTTTCAACTCTCCCCACAGATCGCCTAAGCTGTAACCATCAGACTTTGCTAAAGCTGTGCTATGACAACGCTGACCGCTCAATCACTGACCCTGGAAGCGTTTCTGCAATTGCCAGAGACAGAGCCCCCCAGCGAGTACATCAACGGTCAAATCATCCAGAAGCCGATGCCCAAGGGAAGACATAGCCGATTGCAAGGCAAGCTGGGTGGGGCAATCAATGACGCCGCCGAGGAAGCCAAGCTGGCCTATGCCTTTCCAGAATTGCGCTGTAGCTTTGGCGATCGCTCCTTAATCCCCGATCTCGCCGTATTCACTTGGGACAGAATCCCAAAAACTGCGACAGGGGAAATTCCTGATGACATTGAAGCCGCGCCGGACTGGACAATTGAAATTCTGTCGCCTAAGCAAAATGCCAATAAAGTCTTAGGCAATATTCTTCATTGTCTGAATCATGGCAGTCAGCTTGGCTGGTTCCTAGAGCCTGACGATGAGAGCATTTTGGTCCTATTGCCCAACCAAGCGCCTCGGCTCTACGAAGGCGATATCCCATTGCCGGTTTTAGCGAGCTTGCCCTTGGAGTTAACCGCAGCTCAGGTGTTTGACTGGCTGAGACTGTAAGCCAAGGCTGCAACCCCATGCCCAGCGTTTAAACCGCCGCCTGCTGCAACGCCTTCTGCACCAGCAGCATCACCTGAACCCGGCTGAGCTTTTCCTTGCCCGTCATCAGGGCGTCTAGCGTGCCCTGGGCCAGCACCAGGGGCAACTGACAGAACTCCTTGACCGGGCCGGCTTGAGGGCGCTGGTATAGGCTTCTGCCAGGGCTAGATTGCGCTGGGCATAGTCATACATCTGCGATCGCTCCAGCCACTGGGATAAAATCCGCGCCGCGCGCTAGGTCTTC
>JAAUQQ010000196.1 GCA_012032745.1 Synechococcales cyanobacterium RM1_1_8 | reverse complement strand
TAGTGTGTCGATTTTCGGGGCATTGAACCCCTCAATCGACGCGGGGTGTCCATGTATCCCGACGCTGACCTTTCAGGTACAGCGCGGGACTTATAGCCCCCCGAACCCCCCATTAGTTAAGTTTGGAAGAGTAGGGAGTAAGTGCTCAAGGGCTCTTCCCCACTCCCCTATTCCCCACCAGCAGTTGAATCCATCGAGCCCGCTGCCCCACAGCCGATCGCCGGTTGCATTTCCACACTCGCAGATTGCCCCGCCGTGGCCATGAGCTGCTGAACCACGAGCTTGGCGCGATCGCCCGCTTGGTCCAAAATCCCCTGCTGGCAGGCGGCGGTGACGATTCTGTCGAGGGCGGCCTGGCTGGCAAGGGATTGCAGCTCGACGGCGGAGTCGGGGCCGAGGCCGAGGAAGCCGCGATCGTAGTCGTAGACCTGGGAGCGGCTGATATCGATTTTTTGATCGAGGATCTGGGCGGGGGGGAGTTGGATGGTCAGTTGTTCGCCGCTGGGGGTGGCGGTGACGGTGACATCGCTGGGCTGGAGCTGGCTGAGGTCTACCCCGGCCCTGACTTCGCCATAGGCGATGTAGAGGAGGGTTGTGGAACCAACCGTTAGGTTGCCGAGGGTGCGATCGCGCTTACTCGGCACGACGGCTTCCATGGAAAAGACAGCGGTGGAGAGTTCGCTGGCGGCTTTGATCTGTTGGACGACGACGGAGCGCACATCGATTTCGGGTTCAGGCTGGGGAGCGTTGAAGAGGTCTTGGACTTCGCTGACGAAGCCTTCTCCAGCGCGCAGGATGCCAAAGCCGAGGATCAAGGCCAGGGTGAATGCGCCGCCCAGGCTGAGGAGGGTGAGGGAGCGCATGAGTTGTCCCGGCAGCAGCAGGGGGTTGATGGGCCGCTGCTGGGGAGGGGGCGCTGGGTGCTCCCGCGAGGATTGGGGGCTGGGCCGACGTTTGGGTTTGAGTCGGGTCATGGGGTGCGGGAGCGGGTGGACGGCTTTCAATTTATAGCGCAGATACGCCTATTCTCGGGCGAGGATGGGCGATCAATTGCGCCGTTCCGCAATCCGCAACTTCGCCGATCGCGACCTGGGATTCACTGCCAGCTCTGCCTCCCCTGCCGTCAAAGGTCGCTTCGTCACCACGCTCAAACGCTCATCGGGCTTGAAGGCTTGCTTGACCCGCCGATCTTCCAAACTGTGGAAACTAATAATGCCAATGCGCCCCTTGGGTTTGAGCCAGTCGGGGGCAACTTCTAGCAAGCGATCCAAGACCTCCAGCTCACGATTGACGGCAATGCGCAGGGCTTGGAACGTCCGGGTGGCGCTGTGGATGCGGCCATGGCGCTGCTTGGGGGGGAAGCAGCCTGCGACGATGTAGGCCAGTTGGGTGGTGGTTTCGATCGGGCGGTGTTCGAGGATTTTGCGGGCGATGCGGCGCGATCGCCGCTCTTCTCCCAGTTCATAAATCAAATCCGCCAATTCCTGCTCTTCCCAGGTGTTGACAATCTCAGCGGCGGTGAGGCTTTGCTGCTGGTCCATGCGCATATCCAAAGGTGCTTCGCTGCGGAAGCTGAACCCCCGTTCGGCCAGGTCAAACTGCACGGAGCTGACGCCGAGGTCGGCGATGATGCCATCGAATTTCTGCTCGCCGGGGTTGAATTCGGCGAAGTTTTTGTGGGCGAGGTGGAGGCGGTTGGTTTCGATGTAGTGGGAGAGGCGGGACTGGACAGCGGCGATCGCCACCCCATCCTGATCCACGCCCCAAACCTCCGTCCCCTCCGCCGCGTCCAAAATGAGCTGGGTATGGCCCCCACCCCCCAGGGTCACATCCAAATACTGCCCGCCGAGCTGAATTGCCAAGCCATCAATCAGTTCCGTCGGCAAAACAGACACATGGTGAAAAGCAGAGTCTGTTGACGGCTCGCCTGGGCCAGAGGCTGGGTTTTCGTTAGCATTAGCCATAGATTGATTCGTCACCCCTGTACCTTCGAGAGCGCGCCCGATGAAACTGCCCGAGCTTGATTCTGCCACCCTTGACCGCATCGTTGAAATGGCCTGGGAGGATCGGACGCCCTTTGAAGCGATCGAATTGCAGTACGGCCTCCAGGAAAAGCAGGTGATTGCCCTCATGCGTCGAGAGATGAAAGCGTCGAGTTTTCGCCTGTGGCGCAAGCGAGTGACAGGACGTAAGACCAAGCATTTGAAAGCGCGAGGCTTTATTGAAGGGCGCTTCAAGTCCGCAAATCAGAAGACCTAGCTCGGCTCTTCCGCAATAAGCCTTGCTAAGGCTTCTTGGCTTTCCTCAGTTCGTTCACTACGTTCGGATCGCTCCTGTTCCATCGCACATTTCGAAACGAAGCACTGAGCTTTTGAGCGCGAGCTAGGGCAGCTCCAACGCCATTCTCTAGCGCCCTTGCCCCACAGGCCTCCGTCGCCCCCTCATGAGCGGCCACAGCCGATTTCAGGTGGCCCAAATTCAGAAAAAGATTCAGCAGGTTCTGGAACTGCCCTAGCGCAGGCTTCAGCGGCATTCCGCTGTGGACGGAATTTGGCCCTGGGAAATAAGGAGGCGATCGCAGCTTTGACTGGCGAATATGCCTAAACTAGAGGAGCCCTCCCACGCCGCTTCAACTCTCATTTAATGATGGGGTAAAGCTTCTTGAGATCAGCCCATGCTCACCCGCCTACAAGTTGATGGCTTCAAAAATTTAGTCGGGGTGGATGTGCGATTTGGCCCATTCACCTGCATCGCCGGTGCCAATGGTGTGGGCAAATCGAACTTATTCGATGCGATTCGCTTCCTCAGTGCCCTGGCCCATGTTCCCCTCGTCGAGGCTGCCCTTCTGGTACGAGACGAAGACGGCAAGAGTGGAGATATCCGTAGCCTGTTTCATCGAGTCGGCGACGTCCATGATCAATCAATGCAGTTCGTGGCTGAAATGGTCGTTCCTCCTGAGGGCCTAGATGAACTCGGACAAAAGGCAGAAGCAACAAACACATTTCTGCGCTACACCATCAGGCTGACCTATCGAGCAGATGACAGCTTGAGGGCTTTGGGGTCGTTGGAAATTCAAGAAGAAAAGCTAGAACATATCAATCGCAGCGAAGCCAGTGCGCACCTGCTCTTTCCCCACAGCGCCGCAACTTGGCGAAAATCTGTTCTGAAAGGTCGTCGCACCTCCCCCTATATCTCGACGGAGCTGGACAATGGGCAAAAAGTGGTGCGTCTCCACCAGGACGGCGGCAGCAGCGGTCGCCCCATTTCGCGTCCAGCAGCTAGCTTACCTAGAACCGTGATTTCTGCCACTAATGCCGCAGAGAGCCCGACGGCATTAATTGCCAAGCAAGAAATGCGAGCTTGGCGTTTGCTCCAGCTTGAACCTTCTGCGCTGCGGCAACCCGATAAGTTCACAGCCTCGACTGCATTAGAACCCGATGGCTCCCATCTCCCTGCCACGCTGTACTGTCTATCGCGGGCTCACCCAGGCAAAGATGGGCAACTGACAGAAGCTGAGACCTATGTAAGAGTGGCTAATCGCCTGGCAGAGCTGATTGATGATGTTGCAAAAGTCTGGATTGACCGGGATGACCGCAGAGAGCTGTTGACGCTGATGGTTTCTAGCAAAGATGGCACCATCCATCCCGCTAGGGCGTTGTCCGACGGAACGATGCGCTTTCTGGCCCTCGCGGTGTTAGAGCTGGACCTCAGGGCAACGGGTGTTTTATGCCTTGAAGAGCCGGAGAATGGCATTCACCCTGAGCGGATTCCCAAAATTCTTCAGCTTTTGCAAGACATCGCAACCGATGCGGAGCTGGAAGTGGATGGGGACAACCCCCTGCGCCAAGTCATTATCAATACCCATTCCCCAGCGGTCGTGCAGCAGGTGCCTGAAGATAGCCTGGTGGTTGCGGAACTCAAGGACAAGGTTCAAGCAGGCCAGCGCTTTAAGTGCGTCAGCTTTGGCTGCTTGCCTGGCACCTGGCGCAGTCGCAATCCGGGCGAACCCAGTCATTCGGGGCCGATTTTGGCGAAAGGCCAGCTTTTGGCTTACCTGAACCCCGTTCCCCATGACCTTGCAGCTGGCTCCGCTGCCCAAAAGAAGCGTGTGATCGATCGCAAGGATCTAACGCCGATGATTCCAGGGTTAGCGCTGTAGATGGCTGAGCTTCGATATACGCTGCTCGCGGAGGGCAGATCGGATAGAGCCCTGCTGCCGATTCTGGATTGGTTGCTCAAGCTGCAATTACCCGATGTGGCAATTCAGGCGGATTTTGCAGATCTTTCTAGACTTCCCCACCCGCCGAAGGAGCTGTCGGAGCGCATTCGCACCAGTGTGGAACTGTATCCCTGCGATGTTTTGTTTGTTCACCGGGATGCGGACAACCAAGGCTGGGAGCAGCGGCAGCAGGAAATTCGCAGTGCCTTGGCCAAACTGGTGGGTGGAGCCATGCCGCCTACCGTTTGCGTGATTCCTATTCGGATGACAGAGACCTGGCTATTCCTCAGTGAGGCGGCGATTCGACAAGCCGCATCTTGTCCCCAGGGTAGGGATAATCTCGAGATTCCCCCCTTGGGGAGGCTGGAGGCGATCGCAGATCCCAAGTCTCTGCTAGAAACCATACTCAAGACCGCCAGTGGCTGTACGGGACGGCGATTAAAGACGTTTAGACCCAGGGAGCGCATCCAACGGATTGCAGAGCTGATTGAGGATTTTTCGCCCTTGCGTCAGCTAGAAGCCTTTCAACGGCTAGAAGCAGATATCAAAGACGTCTGTGGAACAACACCAACGATTTAGCCTGGGTGAGGGGGTGCCTTCGCTCGCCTAGCTGGGAGCTGAACCTCACAGCTAATGCCCACTCAAGCGGGCTAAGCAGCCTACGGTGTTGGATTTCGGTCTACTTTAGCAAGCTTGAACTCTGAGTTTTGGGAATTCATTCCCCGATAGGCTCAGCCGGGTTAGGCAGGAGCGATGAGAGTAGGAGGGTTCTACCGCTCACTCAAAGCCCCTTAACCTAAACTGACGTTAGCCAAGACCGCCCTGAGGCGATCGTGACATCTCAGCTATGTTGCCGCCACTGCCTCACGCACAGGCTCGGCTTCGGCCACACCGGCATCCTCTGGCATGTCCTTGTTCCAGAGGGAGACGCAGGGGATCTTGGAGCGATCGCACCGATCCACATACTTCTTAGCAATCTCCGTCACCTCCATCATCAAGCCCTTGCTCAGCTTGATCGGATCCAGGCCCAGGTCCAAGAAACACTGGTTCTCCACATACAGATCATTCTCCACCGCCTCATTGCGGGGATTTTTCAGGTACTGGATTTTGGCATCGGTCATGCCCACGATCATTTCCGCCAAGGCCCTGACCCGGTGGGTTTCGGTCATCTGGTTGAGAATCTTGACCCGCTCGCCCTTGGCTGGGGGATGGTCGATCGCCAGCTCCACACAGCGCACCGTATCCTGGATGTGGATAAAGGCGCGGGTCTGGCCGCCGGTGCCATGGACCGTGAGGGGATGGCCGACGGCAGCCTGCATCAAAAAGCGGTTCAGCACCGTGCCGTAGTCGCCGTCGTAGTCAAAGCGGTTGATCAGGCGCGGATCCATGCTGGTCTCGCGGGTGTTGGTGCCCCAGACGATGCCCTGGTGCAGGTCCGTGACGCGCACCGCATCGTTCTTGTTGTAGTAGGCGAAGAACAGCTGATCCTGGGTCTTGGTCATGTGGTAGATGCTGCCGGGATTTGCCGGGTGCAGGATCTGCTTTTCGATCACCTTGCCCTCTTCGGTGACCACTTGGATATCCAGATAGCCCTCGGGGATCTTCATGCCAGCGGTGCCGTAGCCGTAGACCCCCATGGTGCCGAGGTGGACAACGTGGATGTCCTGGCCCGATTCAACGATCGCACAGAGGACGTTGTTGGTGCCGTTGAGGTTGTTGTTGACGGTGTAGCGCTTGTGCTTGCCCGATTTCATCGAGTAGGGGGCGGCGCGCTGCTCGGCAAAATGAACGACGGCGTCGGGCTGGTAGTCATTGAAGAGATTGAGCAGGCGATCGTACTCTTGGGCGATGTCGATGTTGAGGAAATCGATAGTTTTGCCAGAGACCGCTTTCCAGGCCTCCAGCCGCACCGACATGGGCTGAATTGGGGTGAGGGAACTGACTTCTAGCTCATTATCGATATTGCGGCGCGACAGGTTGTCCACAATGACAATCTCGTGACCTGCGTTGGAGAGATGCAAGGCTGTGGGCCAACCGCAAAACCCATCACCGCCCAAAATGATAATCTTCATAGTCCCCAGAGTTCTTCTGCATCGGAATTTAGCAGGATTATACATCCTGGCCCCCCCGCAGCCCCATGCCCGAAAGAAAGCCCGAAAGAAAGCCCGAAAGAAAGCCCGAAAGAAAATCTTGGGGCAACATTCCTTGCCGAACCTTGCCGAAAGTTGTTCCCCAGTCGCCTGGCTAGCTGACAACCCGCTGGTTAGACTGGCATACTTTCTGTTTGTAAGATATTTTGGGCATTCTCATAAGGAGCGACCCTAGCCCCAGGGGGTGGGTCTAGCTGCATCGTTGTGGCAAGCCCGAGGGAATATCTATCTACAGCGAATGGTAAGGAGAGAGCCCCATGGTGCAGGGAACGATGGCCCATGCGATCCCAGAAAAATGCCCAGCAGAACACCTAGATGAGCCACTGCCGAGTTTTTCTATCATTCTGGAAACCGAGAATTTAGCCCAGGCAGATTTGCAGGGGTTGTTGCGATCGCTGGCCTGCCTCAATGCCCAGGTTCCCGCTCCCAGCACGGCCAATGAAGTCTGGTTGATTGATAGTGGCGACACTCCCAAGGGGTTGCTCCAGCAACTGTGTCAGCAATATCCCTGGCTCCAGTGCTGGAGCGCACCACCGGGAACGGAATATTACGATGCCAAGATGCTGGGGGCACGCCAAGCCACGGGCGAAGTGGTGGTGTTCTACGATTCTGACTGCACCTACGAATCCCATTGGCTCTACCAGATCCTCTGTGTTTTCCAGCGCCCAGGCATTGAGGTTGTTGCGGGCGAAACTCGCACCCGAGGCCTCGTCCCTATGGCACGGCCATGGCGATCAGCTACATCTTCCCGCAGTATTCGGGGGAGACTGAACTGCGGCCTGCCTCCCAGTATTTTCTCAACAACGTCGCCTTCCGCCGCGACCTGTTGATGAGCTACCCCATCCCCCGCGACCTGCCGCTGTATCGGGGCAACTGTGTCGTCCATGCGCGGCAGCTATTGGAAGCGGGGCGGACCATTTGGCGGCAGCCTCTGGCCCGAGCCAGCCATGCCCCGCCCAATGGACTGGGGCATTTCTTTTGGCGATTTTTGCTGATTGGCCATGATTATTACTGGCAACAGCAACTGCTGCGGGAGCGGCCTCCGCATCGCCGATCGCCGATGAGCAATCAGGAACAGGCTGAGCCCACGGGGGGCTGGGCTGCGAAGGTGCGAATCTTGCAGGACCGGATGATGAAACTGGTGGCGGCGGATTGGCGACATGCCTTATTTTTTCCGTTGGCGCTGCCGGTGATTTTGGTGTCGGCGTTGCTGATTGCGGTGGGGTATTGGGTGACGGCGCTGAGGCCGAGGTATTTGCTGGAGGCTTGCGATCGGCTGGCGATCGAGCTGTAGGGGGAGATTGGCCTTGGTTTGGGCTTGGGTGTGTTGCCCTGGCGAGGCAACGCACCCTACGGGTTGGGGGTAAAAGGGCATCGGCCTGGCGGCAAGCGACCCCGCTGCCCAACCCTCCTATCAATGGAAAGGTCTAAACTTACTGGGTTTTGCCCTCATGGCGGTGCGTGGGCAGCTTCGGGAGGACGGTTAGCGCTAGGCGATTAGATCTCTTTGGCTTCTAGCTCAATCCCTTCGTAAATCTCAGCAACGGTGAGGTCCGTTGCAATGGACGTTAAGCAGACGGTATCTTCCAGGCTTTCATAGGCGCGGTACTGCCAAAAACCTTCATTGGTGCGGGTGTATTGCTGAACTTCGATGTCGTACTGGTTGACGAGGACGTACTCTTGCAAGCTGTCCAGCGATCAGTAGAGCTTGAATTTTTCGGTTTGGTCGTACTCCATCGTGGACTTAGAAAGCACCTCTACAAGCAGACAGGGATTGATTAAGGTGTCTTTGCAATTGTTGTAGGGGATGGGTGCGCCTGCGATCGCCATCACGTCTGGATAGGTAACCTTGCGGTACTTCTCAATCCACACCCTCACATCACCGCAGAAGGGCCTAAGCTCTCTGCCTTTTAAGGCATACTTCAAGGCATACTTCAAGAAGGCCGCAATGTTCAAGGCCAGCGCATTGCGATTAAAAGTACCACCAGTCACAGCCACAATCTCCCCATCATGGAATTCGCTTTTGGATTTTGCTTGCTCTTCTAGTGCGAAGTACTCTTCTAAGCTGTAGCGCTTGGGGGGAGCAATGGCTGGTTTCTCGATGGCTTGCATGGTCTTTCCACAAATCTCGATGGTTCGTTCAATCGATAGGCCAATTGAACTGTAGCGCCGCCCAACCTCGCGGCCCAAGCTCGCGAAGAATGCTGTCGCCTTGGGTGAGCTGTGACCAAACACCTCCTAACCACAAAAAACGCCCCCCGAAGGAGGCGCTTTCTGTTGAGTCACTTGACAGCAAGCCACTCTAAAAGCCGGTCATGCTAAACCCAACCGTTGTTAGCTTTAAGGAAAGCAATTAACCAATGGAAGGCGCAACCAGAGCAACCGGAGCGGCTTCACCCGCAGCCAGGTCGAGGGGGAAGTTGTGAGCATTGCGCTCGTGCATCACTTCCATGCCAAGGTTGGCGCGGTTGAGCACATCAGCCCAGGTGTTGATCACACGGCCTTGGCTATCCAAGACAGACTGGTTGAAGTTGAAGCCATTCAGGTTGAAGGCCATGGTGCTGATGCCCATTGCCGTGAACCAGATGCCAACCACAGGCCAGGCACCCAGGAAGAAGTGCAGGGAGCGGCTGTTGTTGAAAGAAGCGTATTGGAAAATCAAACGACCGAAGTAGCCGTGGGCTGCAACGATGTTGTAGGTCTCCTCTTCTTGACCGAACTTGTAGCCGTAGTTCTGGGACTCAGCTTCGGTGGTCTCACGAACCAAGGAAGACGTAACCAAGGAACCATGCATGGCACTGAACAAGGAGCCACCGAACACACCAGCCACACCCAGCATGTGGAAGGGGTGCATCAAAATGTTGTGCTCAGCTTGGAACACGAACATGAAGTTGAAGGTGCCGGAGATACCCAGGGGCATACCATCGGAGAAGGAGC
>JAAUQQ010000195.1 GCA_012032745.1 Synechococcales cyanobacterium RM1_1_8 | reverse complement strand
ACCCCCACCCCCACCACTGTGACGGTTGTGACGGAGGCAGGGAGCGAGCAAGGCCGCCGGGGAGCCCTGGACTGGGATGCCTGTGGACGGCCAGCGGCGATCGCACCGATCCCAGGGGAGCCGGGAGAAGCCGAGGCAGAATCTCGCCAAGAACGCCAATCCAATCGCCCCTGTCCTCCCCTCGCCAGCGACGCCCCCATCAACAAAAATAGTTTGCTGCGCAACCTTTCTGGCCCCAACTTGCCCCCCGACAGTTTGCCCCCTGAATTCAGTCAGGGCCAGATCAATCCTGCCAAGCCAGGGGAAAATGAAGGGAGCGATGGACCCGCAAAAGCAGTAGAGCAGGCGAAATAATCACGGTGAGACGACCTCTGCGACCCAGACCATCTCAGCGACCCAGACAGCCTCAGCGACCCAGACAGCCTCAGCGACCTCGCCCCCGGCGCGCGTGGTGGGGAGTGCTGGCCGCTGGCTGCCTCTGCCTAGCCTTGCTGCTGGGCAGCGGTGGGGCGAATCGTCCACTGGCTGCTCAAACGCCGGCCCAAACACCGGCCCAAGGTCAACTCACACCGGCCCAGGAGGCCCAAAACTACGTTCGCCAGGGCCGCTACAGCGACGCGATCGCCCCCTACCGCCAAGCCATCCACCAAGCCGAACAGGCCCAAGACACCGCCCAAGACACCGCCCAACTGCCCCGGCTGCTGGGCAACCTGGCTATCGCCTACCGCATCACCGGGCAATATCTCCAGCGATCGCCACCAACCAGCAGGCCATTGACTTGCTGACACAACAGAAACCAGAACAATCCGATCCAGAACAACAAGTCAACATCGCCCTCCAGGGCCTCGCCCTCGGCAACCTCGGCAACATCTACAGCGACATCGGCAGCTACGACCAAGCCCAAAGCCACTACGAGCGAGCCCTCGCCATCGCCGAACAGACCCACAACCCCGACAGCCAGGCCGTGCTCTGGAACAGCCTCGGAGTCCTCGCCGCCCGCCAAGCCCATCCTGAAGAGGCGATCGCCGCCTACCAACGCAGCCTCCAGCTCGCCCAAGCCAACAACAACCTGCGCTCCCAGGGCAGCACCTGGCTCAACCTGGGCGACACCCTCCATGCCAAAGGGCAATTTGCCCCCGCGATCGCCCAATACCAAAAAAGCCTCGCCGCCGCCCAAACCGTCCAGAGCCCGCGCCTCGAAGCCGAAGCCCTGGGCAGCCTCGGCGTCGCCCAGGGCAGCCGTCGAGACTTCGCCCAGGCCATTGCCTATCTCCAGCAAAGCCTGGCAATTTCCGAGCGCATGGGCGATCGCCCCCTCACCGCCCTCACCCTCAACAACCTGGGCCACGCCTACTATGGAGCCCAGCAATATGAACTCGCCGAAGCCAGCCTGCGCCGCGCCCTAAAGTTGCTAGACGAACTGCGCCAGGATCTCAGCGACCTGGACAAGGTCTCGATCTTTGACACCCAGGCCAAGACCTACAACCTTCTCCAGCAGGTGCTCTCCAGCCAGGGCCGCAGCGCCGAAGCCCTCGTCATTTCAGAGTGGGGGCGGGCCAGGGCCTTCGCAGATCTGCTGAGCCAGCGCCTGGGCGGGGAGAAAGATGCCCACACAACCATTGCCCCACCCGAGTTGAACCAGTTGCAGCAGGCTGCGCGCGATCGCCAAGCCACGATCGTCGAATACACCCTCGTCCCGGAAGACAACTTCCTCCACCAGGGCAAACAGATGGGCATTCCCTCAGCCCTCTACATCTGGGTGATCCAGCCCGATGGCCAGGTCCACCAGCGCCGCGCCGACCTCAAACCCCTAATCGCCCAACAGCAGCCGCTGGAAGTCCTGGTGCGGGCCTCCCGCTGCTTCGAATCGGCGCTGGTCTGTCGGCGGCAGCTCCAGCACCAAATGGCCCAACAGCCGGGGGGCGATCGCCGGGGCTTTGGCTTCAAGCCCTCCCAGATCGAGCAGCTCATTCAAACGCCGATCAACATTGAGCCAGATGTTGAAGCAACAGACGTAGCGACCAACCGCCCAGCGGCCCCATCCCCAGAGGCCTCCCCCCCTCAAAACATCCCCCGCAAAGCCTACAGCGGTCTCCAGCAGCTCCACCGCCTACTGATCGAGCCCATCGCCGACCTGCTGCCCCAGGATCCGGAGCAGCCCGTGATCTTCATTCCCCAAAGGGAGCTTTTCCTGGTGCCCTTTCCAGCCCTGCAAACCCCAGCGGGCGAATTTTTGATCGAGCGCCACACCCTCCTCACCGCCCCATCGATCCAAACCCTCAGCCTCACCCAACAGGCCAAGGCCCAGATTGCCCGCAGCACGGCTTCCCGCAGCCTGTCCCCAAATCTCGATAAAACGCTCGCCAAAAACCCAACCCAAAACCCAGCCAAAAACCCAACCCAAAACCCAGCCCAAAACCCAAATCCAAACCTGGCCCCCGACGACCTAGCCATGCTGGTCGTCGGCAACCCCACCATGCCCAGCATCCAACTGCTGCCCAACCAGCCAGCCCAGCCCCTCATTCCCCTGCCGGGCTCCGAAGCCGAGGCGATCGCCATCGCCAAAACCCTTCAAACCCAGCCCCTTCTGGGCGACCAAGCCAAGGAATCGGTGGTGCTCGCGCGCCTGCCCCAGGCGAAATGGATCCACCTGGCCACCCACGGCCTGCTCAGCTTTGGTGTCAGTCGGCCTGGCGCGCGATCGCTCCAGCCCGAGGTGCCAGGGCGATCGCCCTCGCCAAAGACAATGATGTCAATACAACCCTAGGCGATCCACCGCAACCCAGCCCGCAACCCAGCCCCCAATCCACGCCCCCAATCGCACCGAAACCCACGCCCAACATCACCCTAGACGGCCTGCTCACCTCCTCAGAAATCATCACCCTGCGCCTCAGCGCCGACCTCGTCGTCCTCAGCGCCTGCGACACAGGCCGGGGCGACCTGACCGGCGATGGCGTCATCGGCCTGGCCAGAGCCTGGATGGGCGCTGGCGTTCCCAGCCTAGTGGTCTCCCTCTGGCCCGTCTCCGATCAATCCACCGCCGCCCTGATGCAAAGCTTCTACGGCAACCTGACCCTTGCCCAGCCCCTAACCAAAGCCCAGGCCCTGCGCCAGGCCATACTGACCAATGCCCGCTCCTATCCCAGCCCCGGCGACTGGGCTGCCTTCACGCTTCTGGGCGAGGCGGATTAAGTCGCAAGCTGGCCTGGGGCAAGCTCAAGTGGATTCCGGGCTTGGGCCAAGCGAGGCATGGCGACGGTGAATCACCTGGTTTCGCCCCTGACGCTTGGCCAAATACAGCGCTTGGTCCGCATCCTGAATCAGCTGCAGCACCGATTGATCCATGCTGGGCACCAGGGTGCTCACCCCCTGACTGACGGTCAGCAAAGGGCCGAGCGGCGAAGCGGCGTGGGGCACCCCGAGCTGCTGAATTTCAGCTTGGATGCGGTCGGCCACATACAGCGCACCAGCCACATCAGACGCGGGCAGAACGATCGCAAATTCTTCGCCCCCATAGCGCGTCAGTAAATCCCCAGGCCGCTTCAGCACCCGCCCAACCGATTGCGCCACCTGCACCAGGCAGTCATCCCCAGCGGGGTGGCCATAGAAATCGTTGTAGGCTTTGAAATAGTCGATATCCAGCAAAATCAGCGACAGCGGCAATTGGGCCCGGCGCAGGCGCAGCCACTCCTCCCCCAAGCGGGTATCAAAACAACGGCGGTTTCCCACCTGGGTCAGGCTATCGAGGTGAATCAGCGCTTGGAGCCGATGGTTATCCGTCAGCAGTGAACGGTGGCGAGCCTCAAGCTGCTGGTACTGGCGCTGCAACGCCTGCTGCTGCTGTTCCAGGGCGTGGATACGGGCCTGGGATCGGGCGTGGCTCATGAGGCGCGAGAGCAACTCCAGACGCTCCAGGGGCTTAGTAATATAATCCACACCGCCCACTGCAAAGCCTCGGGCTTTGTCCTGGGGCTCCGATCGCACCGTCATAAAGATCACGGCAATACCTTGGAAATCGGGCTGTTGCTTGAGCCGCTCGCAGAATTCAAAACCGCTGATATCCGGCAGCATGACATCCAGCAACATAATCTGGGGCCGGACGAGTCGCGCAATCTCCAGGGCGGTCTCCCCATCCATCGCCACGCAGACATTGAAGGGCGTAGCAGCCAGAAACTCGACCGCAAGACTTAGATTATTTGGGTTGTCATCCACAACCAGAATGGCAGTGCGGGGGCGATCGCCAGCGGGATTAGAGTTAGATGGAGGGGCTAGGCGCATCGCAACTGAGCTAAGAATTGAGGGCGGCAGGCAGCATTAGAGCGTTGTCAAGGCCCACAGCCAATCAATAGCGAGCCATGGACCCGCATAAGCCCGCATTATCAACGATCATGGCCCCAGGGCTCCACCTTATTTTTAGAGAGCGCCATCGCCCGAGGGCCTAGCTGCCCGTCAGGCCTGCATCGCGGTGTCTCCGAGGGGCAGCGCCACCCAGCCCATCGTCAATCTACACTAGGCTCCCAGGCCGCCACGACGCCAACGGCGGTAGCTGATCTTCAGCCCCCGCAGAACCTTGAGCCAGCCATAGGCCGGGCGGTGGAAGAATGTAAAAATGTCGCCAAAGGCCGCCTCCGCATTCTCATGGTGCTGCCAATGGCGCTCTGGCGTGGTCAGAAAACAGGCCTCGCAGCAGCGCTGGAGCCAAGGCGGCGTCACCTTTCCCGCTGCGGTGATGTGCCGCCAAACCACGTGAAATTCTCCCAGCGCGAGGCCCAGCAGGGTGCCAATCGGCGATAGCTGCCACAGCCAAGGGATAAACACAAAGTAGGGCAACGCCCCTAGGAATCCATCCAGTAGCACCAGGGGGTTACGCGTCAACACCGCGTAATGGACAAAGCTGCGGTTGGCACCGTGGTGAACCAGGCTATGGAACTTACCGAAAACATGCTCAGGGACGTGGTACGCAAATGTTGAAATGAAATCACCCAGTAGCAGCAGTAGAAAGCCAGCCAGGAGTCCCGAAGCGGTCTCTGTGAGTAGTTCCAAGGTGTCATCCCCAATTTTTTGACTGCAAAAGTGATTGCGATCGCAGGCTAGCAGTCAAAATTTAAGGCTTTTTTAATGTCCGGTTTAAATCAGCTTGTTGCTCGATTAAGCTTTGGGGATTCTGCTCGGGGGATGCGATCGCCCCTGGACTCTGAACTGGACAGGAGTCCACATGCCACAGCCAATCGCACCTTCACAATGCACCTTTACAATGCACCTTCACGATCAAGGCTCTGGGTCAGCAACCACTTCACTCAATCGATGCAGGTCTTTTTCACGTCTTAATCGACATCTTTTATTTTTTAGATTAAAAATTCTCCAGATTAAAACATCAGCATAATTACTCTCAAGCAGTTTAATTCTATCTCCATAGCCATACCAGTCTCAGGCATTTTTCCTTCAAAATATTACCTTAAAATCAATCCAGAAATACGCCGACTCTTTGGAACCAATCGGGAAAAACCATTCAAAATAAATTTAATTCTAATAGGAATTAAAGCTGCTTTAAGGATTGGAGAGATTGAGCCATGTATCTATGGAAACGACCTAGGCTTGCAAGTATCTCAGCGTAGATGATAATTGGCTACAACCATGACTCCAGCGACATCTTCTCAACGTCCTTTCCCTTCAGCCTCCCCCAACGCCATTGCCTATACCGAGCACCCGGCGATCGCTGAGGCAGTGTCCCCCCTCAGAAGCTATTCCATTGCCCTCCAGGCCCTCAGCCTCAAGGTTCACCCCTCGGCCCACAGCAGGCTCAAGCGCTGGATAGACCTCTGCGGAGCAGTTCTCGGTCTGGGATGTTTTGGCCTGGTGCTGCCCTGGCTGGCGATCGCCATTCGCCTCGACGGCAAAGGTTCCATTTTTTATCGCCAAAAACGCTGTGGCTTGAGAGGAAAATCCTTCTATATTTGGAAACTTCGTACCATGGTTCCCAATGCAGAAATCCTAAAGAAAACCGTTGAGAATCAAGCCAAGGGATTCATCTTTAAGAATGAAAATGACCCCCGCATCACCCGCGTAGGTCGTTTCCTGCGCAAAACCAGCCTAGATGAATTTCCACAATTCTGGAACGTAATCAAAGGCGAGATGAGCCTAGTTGGCACCCGCCCCCCCACCCTGGATGAAGTCAGCCGCTACCGTCCTCACCACTGGCAGCGCCTCCAGGTTAAGCCCGGCATTACCGGCGAATGGCAGGCCAAGGGGCGCTCCAGCGTGGATGATTTTGAAACCATTGTGGCCATGGATATGGAATACCAGGCTCGGTGGTCGATCGCCTATGACCTCCGGCTGATCTGGATGACCATCGGTGCGGTCATTCAGCGTCGTGGCGCTTGCTGATGGAGCTGCTGTCATGGCACCAACAGTCCCGAAGCCCGGAGAGATGCCCCCGTGAAATGATCCCCACCGCTGAAACAGCCCCAGCCGGAAGCCTAGCTGCGCATCACCCCGCTGATTCGGGTCAGGCGAGGGCTGTCAGCACCCGCGATCGCCCATCAGCGATCGCGGCACCGTCGTGTTACAGGGCGATAGACGTTTGTAAGCCTTTCGCAAACAACCATTCCGTTCCCACCAGAAATTGATCTAAATAGGGACGACACTGCATCCCATTATCTCCCCAAAGCACGATCTGCTTCGCTTCCACTTTCCCTTTCACCTGTTCGAGAACCTCAACGCTCATCGCCACAGGCGGTAGGTTCTGCGGTTGAGCATCCCCGACCGGAACATAGTCCAGGACTTTGGCCCGAATCACCGTCTGGGCCTTGCTCGACACCTCTTCAAAAGAGCCTTCCACGGCGCAGCTACAGGCAGATGCGGAGGATGGCCAAAACACAGCAGCGGCCAGCAGAGCCCCCAAGGTTAATTGAAAGCATTTTATCATCGGTCATATTTGCATCAACAGGACTCTGGGCAGCGTAGGTCATGACCAACCATCAACCTGACGGGTTACAGGTTTTGCAACGCTACACTAAAAGCACCCGCCCAGAGGAACACAATGACATCCCTGGACCTTAAGCATCGCCTCCCCACCAGCGACGAACTCCCCAGCTCCGATGACACCCCCGTGGACAACGAAGACCAGAACCTGCTGCCCAACTTCCTGCTCTTCCTCCTGCGCAGCATCTGGCAAAACCGCATGGACTGGTACTTCGGCGTAGACATGGCCATCTACCACACCACCGGCCCCAGCCCTAAGGTTCCAGTCGTCCCCGACGGCTTCCTCAGCCTCGGCGTCGATCGCCGCAAAGACAACCGCTCCCGCAAAAGCTACGTCCTCTGGGAAGAAAACGACATTTCCCCCAGCTTCGCCCTGGAAATGGTTTCCCTCACGCCCGGCGATGAATACGAAAAGAAGCGTGAAACCTACCGCAAGCTCGGCGTCCTCTACTACCTCATCTACAACCCCGAATATTGGCAGCGCGATAACCACCAACCCTTCGAACTCTACAAACTCATCAATGGCCAATACAAACTGCAAATCGGCGAGCCCTATTGGATGCCCGAAATTGGCCTGGGCATTGGTCGCTACCAGCGCAGCTTCGGCTCCATTGAGCAGGAAATGCTCTACTGGTTCGATGAAGCCGGGCAGCGCTACCTGGCAGACGACGAACAAGCTGCCCAAGCCCAAGCGCAAATTACAGAGGCTCAGCGACAGACATTAGCAGCGCAACAGCAAAATGCCCAACTCCGCGCCAAGCTCCAAGAACTCGGCATTGACCCCGACAACCTCTAAAGCTTGATCGGAAGATTGGGTCATCCCGGCAACTCGCTTACAATGGAAGCCTGAGATTTTCAGCCCTAGCGCGATCGCCCCAATGTCCAGCGTCACCACCGCCACCTTCCAAGACCACTTCGACGTCATCGTCGTCGGCGCAGGCCACGCGGGCTGCGAAGCCGCCCTCGCCTCAGCCCGGCTCGGCTGCAAAACCCTGCTGCTCACCCTCAACCTGGACCGCATCGCCTGGCAACCCTGTAACCCCGCCGTCGGTGGCCCCGCCAAATCCCAGCTCACCCACGAAGTCGATGCCCTGGGCGGTGAAATTGGCAAAATGGCCGATCGCACCTACTTGCAAAAGCGCATCCTCAACGCCTCCCGAGGCCCCGCCGTCTGGGCCTTGCGTGCCCAAACCGACAAGCGGGAATATGCGGCGATCATGAAGGCGATCGTCGAGAATCAGCCCAACCTCTCCGTGCGCGAAGGCATGGTCACGGACCTGATCCTTGGCCCCAACGAAGAAGTGCGGGGCGTAGAGACCTACTTTGGCGCAGCCTTTGAAGCCAAGTCAGTTGTTCTCACAACTGGAACCTTCCTCGGTGGCAAGATCTGGGTGGGTGGCAAGTCCATGGCGGCGGGTCGGGCGGGGGAATTTGCCGCGATCGGCCTCACCGACACCCTCAACCACCTCGGCTTCGAAACCGATCGCCTCAAAACCGGCACCCCCGCCCGCGTCGATCGCCGCACCGTGGACTACAGCGTCATGGAAGCCCAGCCCGGCGATGAAGATGAGCGCTGGTTCAGCTTTGACCCCAGCGTTTGGGTCGAGCGGGAGCAACTGTGCTGCCACCTCACCCGCACTACCCCCGAAACCCACAAAATGATTCGGGACAACCTTCACCTCACCCCCATCTACGGCGGCTATGTCGATGCCAAAGGGCCGCGCTACTGCCCCAGCATCGAAGACAAAATCGTCCGCTTCGCCGACAAAGACTCCCACCAAATCTTCATCGAGCCCGAAGGCCGCGACATTCCCGAGTTGTATATCCAAGGCTTCTCTACCGGCCTGCCTGAGAACCTACAACTGGCCCTACTGCGCACTCTCCCCGGCCTAGAAAACTGCACCATGCTGCGACCCGCCTACGCCGTGGAATATGACTACCTGCCTGCCACCCAATGCTTCCCCTCGATGATGACGAAGAAAATTGAGGGCCTCTTCTGTGCAGGGCAAATCAACGGCACCACGGGCTATGAAGAAGCCGCAGGTCAGGGGCTCGTGGCAGGCATCAACGCTGTCCGCCTGGTTCAGGGCAAAGCGCCCGTGATCTTCCCCCGCGAGCAAAGCTACCTGGGTACGCTGCTGGATGACCTCTGCACCAAGGAGTTGCGGGAGCCTTACCGTATGTTGACGAGCCGCTCGGAGTATCGGCTGCTGCTGCGATCGGACAATGCCGATCAGCGCTTGACGCCCCTTGGCCGAGAGATTGGCCTGATTGATGATGAGCGCTGGGCCGCTTTCCAGGCCAAGCAAGCCAACATCACCGCCGAGAAAGAGCGCCTGCACGGCACCCGCATCAAGG
>JAAUQQ010000194.1 GCA_012032745.1 Synechococcales cyanobacterium RM1_1_8 | reverse complement strand
GACCAGCGCCAGCCCATTCAAATGTTGGCTTTGTGGCTTGAGGATGCGGCGATCGCCAGCTCCCCAGCGCCAGCCTCGGCCCCCACCGTCAACAAAACCTAGAGGCTGTGATTACGGATTCATCGGTGCTGAAAACCCTGGCGATCGATGGGGTGTTGGGGCAAAACTTTTTACAGGCCTACCGCCAGGAATGGCACTTTCCCCAGGGCGAGGTGGAAATGGCAGGGGAACTAGAAGAAAACCTAGGTTTTTGCTGCTGGAAGCCCTGGATTGAGCGCTTGCTGACTGTCCATCATCAGATGCAAACCATCAGATGCCTACAGGACCGGCGATCGCAAAAACACCCAGCTCCGCCGCAGCCAGTTCCCAGAGCGATGCAGCCCCCAGGCCAACACCGGAGCCCCCAGGCAACAGAGCAAAAACAGCAGCGCGATCGCCTCCAGCGGCCAGCCCCAATAGTCATCCGCCAGCCTGACAAAATCGTTATCGATCAAGCCGCCAATGCCATCGCCATAGCGGCTGCGCAGCCCAGCATCCGTCAGCAGTCCCCAGGAAAAAGCCACCCCCTGAAGCCACAAAAACCACCCCATCAGCCCATAGATGGTTCGATCAACGATGGTGCGGTCAAAGGCAAACCGACAGCCCTGGCCGCTGATGCAACAATAGAGACAGAAGGCGATCGCCCCCGCCTCAAACCCATGGCCCATCCACACCGGCAGGCTATCATCCCAGCTCCCCAGCACCGCCAGGCCATACAGCCCCAGGCCCCCCGCCAACACCACGGCCAGGCGAGGCCACTGACGGCAGCGATAGATGCCATAGGACCAACCGCCCAAGATCAACAGCAGCAAAATGCTCGACTGATTCCCTGACAGCGTAATCCCGCCGCCAAACAGCAGATTGACGCTGGGAATGGCGGGCTGGCCAAAGGCCCAATAGGTCAAGGCATGGCCCAGCTCATGGACCAAAATCACCAGGCCCGAAAACAACAGCCTCAGCAGCGGCAGCTTCCAGAACAGCCCCGCCAGGCCGAAGCCGATCGCTAGGGCCTGCCAGCCATCTCGGCTGATGGGGCTGGGCTGTGAGCCTCGGCCTGGGAACATTGCAGCTTTGCTGGGGGCCGATGGGGCTGGGGCCGATGGGACAGGGCAGGGGGCGATCGAACTGGCCTTGGTTTGGGTGAGCTGGGTGAGCGCATTAGCCCTGGGCTGGGTTGGGTTGCAATGGCCGATTTCAAACCGCGCCACCCAGAGGGGAGTCTCGGTCGCTTTGCGCTGGTCTGGGGTGAGCGGGTAGGCCACGAGGGAGACCTCGCGCCAGGGCAGCGGAGCCAGGGCCACCAGCGCCTGATCAATCCAGCGGCAGACCTGCTGTTGGGAGCTTACCGATTTGGCCTGGCTCCCGTGCTGGACCCCCAGTTCCAAGTGGAGCGCGTTCTTGCCCGGCACGGGATGGAGCAAAACCTGGTGCTGGGCCAGGGCCTGGTTCAGCCAGTCTCGCACTGCCCCTAGGTCGCCCTGCTGGGCCTGGAGGCGGCGATCGCCCCGGCGGAGGCGGGCCTGGCTCCAAGGGTCTGCCGGGTTGTTTTCTGAATTGTTGTTTTCTGAATTGTTGGGGGAGCCTGGTGCTGTCGTGCGTCGGTCCATGGCTATCTGCCGCTAGACTGCTCTCAGTTTGCCCAATTCTAGCCTCCATGCCTAGTTCTCCCATTCCTAGTTCTCCCATTCCTAGCTCTCCCATGCCCAGTGCTTCCAGTTCCAGTACGTCTGAGCCGCTGGTGCTCCGCGCCGCTGTCCCCGAGGATGTGGCGGCGATCGCCGACTTGATCCACCAGCTCGCTGCCTATGAACAGCTCAGCCATGCCGTTGTGGGCAATGCACAAGATCTGCGGGAACATCTGTTTGGTGAGTCTCCTCGCGTTTTTGCGGTGATCGCGCAATGGGAGGGAGCGATCGCCGGTTTTGCCCTCTACTTCTATAACTACTCGACCTTTTTGATGAAACCGGGCCTCTACCTGGAAGATTTATTTGTGTTGCCCGACTACCGCCGTCGCGGCATCGCCACAGCGTTGCTGGCACACCTGGCCCAGCAGGCCATAAGCCAGGGCTGCGGCAGATTTGAATGGAGCGTGCTGGACTGGAATGCTCCGGCGATCGCCTTCTACCAACAGCTTGGAGCCCAGGTCCTGCCCGACTGGCGCATCTGCCGCCTCACGGGAGAGAGCCTGGTCCAGCTCAGCGCCACCCCTCCCAGCTAGCCCTAGGGCTGCCGGGGCTGTCGCAAGCAAGCCTGAATCACCTGGAGCAACTCTTCCAGGGAGAACGGCTTAGTCACATAATGGCTCGCCCCGGCCTGGAGCCCCCGAGCGGCATCGGCTTCAGAGACTTTTGCAGAGAGAAAAATGAAGGGAACTTGCTCAAAGCGATGTTTGCGACGCACCGCCCTGAGCACCTCATAGCCCGACATGCTGGGCATGAGCACATCGCACAAAATCAGGGCTGGATCATGCTGCTCCACCAGAGCAATGCCCTCTTTGCCATTGCTCGCCCCCACCCCCGTGAATCCCTCAGCCTCCAGCAGCTCCAAAATATTTTCTCGAACGGAATCTTCATTCTCGATCACGAGAATGGTTTCACTGGCCATGAATGAATAACCCTGAGTTCTAAACGACTCGCAACCTGCTGTGACGTGAGCTTGGTAAAAGCTCGACTGAGGCTGAGGGGATGCACGGGGACTCAAGTTTAAGCACCAGGGCAAGTCGCCATGGTGCCTAAAGACATCATCAATCCTAATTCAAACTGTTGCCATGGGCTAGAAAACTGAGAAATCACAATCACTTTGACTACGGAATTTTGATGTCTCAATTATTCAATTCCTGGGCTTTGTATTCCTCCAAGCAAATAGATAAAGTTAAAAAAAATACAGTTAGCTGAGGGTATTTTGCGGAACAGATCGGTTCGACAATTGCAACGGTGGCAGGTAGAGTGCTGCGGAAATCCTCGAACAGACTATTCGCCCAGGATATGAATAATCAACTCGCGGGCCTGGCTGCGATCGCGATGTTCCCACAAATACACCCCCTGCCAAGTCCCTAGAACCAACTGGCCCTGGGCGATGGGAATCTGCTCTGAGGTTTGGGTCAGGGCGGTGCGAATGTGGGCGGGCATGTCATCTGGCCCTTCGGCACCGTGGCGATAGTGGGGGCCTTCGGGAACCAGCTTGGCAAAGTAGCGTTCTAGATCATGCAGCACATCTGGATCTGCATTCTCCTGAATAATTAAGCTAGCGGATGTGTGGCGCAAAAATAAATGGCACAGACCCGTCTTGATCTGGGAATCGGCGACCGTACTGCGAATTTGGCCCGTAATATTGGAGAGAGATTTACCGGGGGTTTGGACCCGCAGGCGGCGCTGAAATTGTTGCATGGCGAGTAGGTTGGGGTTGTCCCTAGTCAGGTTATCTTCAGTCAGGTTATCCCAAGTTCTATGGAGAGGCTGTGAACGAAAATCTGGCACAAAGGTAGATTCAACACAAACTATCGGCCACAGGCCGCTGGAAAGTAGTCCGCGATCGCCCCCGCAATCCGCTGGTTGCCATCGTGACCAAACCGCTGGCTCGGGTCTCCCACCACCTCCACCAGCGGTTCGCGTAAAAAGGCCCAGTCGCCGCAAAAAAATCATCATCGCTCAGCAGGCGGTGGGGAGCCTGTTGGGGCAGCCGGTCGATCAGCAGCGGCGTTTCCGCAAAGCCCTCGCGGGTGATGGTCATGATGCCCAGCCGGTGGCGGCAGGCTTCGGAGAAGGTGCCGTAGCCCGGTTTGGAGAGGATGCGATCGCACAGGGGCATAAAATCCACGGGGCGATAGTCCAGGCCATCCACTCGGCAGAGATTCGGCAAGTCCGGCCCATCTCGATCCAGGGTAATAAATTGCCAATCCGGGAAATTGCTCAGCCCCCCGTAGGGAATGTTATCCAAGCCCAGGCCGCCAAAGGTCAACAGCACGGTCCGGGCCTTGGGGGCGGTGAAGCCAAAGCGCTGGCGCAGGGTTTCTGGCGCGTAGCCGGGGTCACCGCCGGTCAGACCCACATCTTCTATGTGTGGAAAAGCGGCCATGGGTTCGTGGAAGGGCAGGCGAAACAGGCGATCGCACTGGCCAAAGCAAGCCTCAATCCAATCACAGATTTCCCCAAAGCCCGGCTCTTCTGCAATCCAAGGCCGATAGATATAGTCCCAGCCAAAATTACTGGTCATCCAGCAGGGCACCCCCGCCGCCCGAGCAATCGAGCTGGCCAGGGGGGGAATATCGCCAAACACCAAGCCAATGCCCTGGTCGCGGATGAAGGCGGCTTCGCTGTGGATGAGATCGGCTTGGCGATCGCGAATCTGTCGCAGCTTCGCCAGGGTCGCGGCCTTGTCCATGGTGCGACTGTCCGCCTGCACCACCCCAATATCCAAAATGCGCGGGCGATAGCGAAAAGGCCCCGGCAAACAGGCCCGCAGCAGCCATTCCGGCGCAGTGGTCACCAGGGTCAGCTCAATCTCCGGGCGCTGGCGCTGGAGTTCTGCCAAAATCGCGGCGGTGCGGGTGGTGTGGCCAAAGCCATGGTTGGTGATGGCGACATAAAGCTTGGGAGAATCAAGCTTGGGAGGATCGAGCTGGGGCATGGTCAGGGGCAGCAGTTCTAGGGGGAGCAGCGCGAGCAATCGTGGGGGGAAAGCAGAGGTATAGCGCCTTGGCTGGCTCAGAACGTGCGGCCATTCCAGCCCCAGAGATAGCCCTGGGCATCGGCAAATTCAATGTAGATGCGATCGCCCGCCACCCCCAGCGCCGTGCTCAACTGTCCACAAAAATCTTCGCTCATAGCCTGGGTTTGCTGGCGGGACATCTGGCCCACGCTCTTGATCTCCACATAGCAAACCGGCTCCACCGTGCCCCCAAAAGTCATGGCCAGATTCGGCTCCAGCACCGTCATCACATAGGCTTCGGGCTTGCCCAGGTGCTGGGCCAGGCTGCAAGAAAGCTGCTGGAGCAGGGCTTCGGCCTGGCTCGACTCCAGGGCTGGGCAGGAGGTTTGGACTTTGATCAACGGCATGGCGACTCAGGAAAAACAACGATGGTTTTTGGGGCTGGCCTTGGGGTCTAGTTTTGTGGCCTGCGGGGCGATACCCTAGGGTAATCCTAAGGGGTATTCGAATTCGGCAGCCTGGGCCAGGGATTCAGAAACGGCTGGAACCAGAAACAGCCGGTGCCAGCAGCGACTGCTACCAGAAGCAGTGTAAAAATCTTGCCCCGGTTGTGGCCTAGATCACGCCTTCAGCCATCCTCACCATGGGCTAATGCTGCCAAGATAGATAATTTGCCCAGGTAATTTGCCCAGGTAATTTGCCCAGGTAACGCCTACGAGAAACGCCTACGATCTGTGAGAGCCATCTATCCCGGAAGCTTCGACCCCATCACCCTAGGGCACCTGGACATTGTCAAGCGCGGCTGCCGCCTGTTTGAGCAGGTCATGGTCGCCGTGCTGCGCAACCCCAACAAACAGCCCCTGTTCACCATGGAGGAGCGCATTGCCCAAATTGGTGAGGCGATCGCCCACCTCCCCAATGCCCGTGTCGCAAGCTTTGATGGCCTCACCGTTGATTGTGCCAAAGCCAACCAGTCCCAAGTGATTTTGCGGGGATTACGGGTGCTCTCCGATTTCGAAATGGAATTGCAGATGGCCCACACCAACAAAACCCTCGCTGAAGATATTGAGACGGTTTTCCTGGCCACGTCCAACGAATATAGTTTTCTGAGTAGTAGTGTGGTCAAAGAAGTCGCCCGCTTCGGCGGCCCCGTAGACCACCTCGTTCCCCCCCACGTCGCTAAAGATATTTACCAACGATGCTGCGCCCCCCCGGCCCCCAACCCGTAAATCCAGCTGTTCAACCCGCCGTTGAGCCCATCGACGGGGTCGATATTCAGCAGGAACTCAATACCCTAGAGGAAATGATCCTCGACAGTCCCCGGCTGCCGCTGACGGGGAAGACTTTAGTGGATGAAGAACAGCTCCTCGACCAGCTCGATCTGATTCGCCTCAACCTACCGGGGGCCTTCCAGATGGCCCAGGAGGTGATTTCTCGCCGGGAAGAGGTGGTGATGGAGGCGGAAAACTATGGCCGCCAGTTAATCGCTGGGGCGGAGGCCCGTGCCCAGGATCTGACCGATGAGCTGGGCATCGTGCGCCAGGCAGAGCTGGAGGCCAAGCAGATTCGTCAGCAGGTGCAGCAGGAATGTGAGGCCCTGCGGGAGCAGGTGTTGGCCGAGGTGGAGCAGATCCGGGCGAACGCCAAGAAGGAGCTGGAGATGATGCGGCGCACGGCCATCGATGAGAGTGAAGAGATCCAGCGCGGGGCCGATGAATATGCAGACAAAGTCTTGCAGGACATGGAAGCGCGCCTGGGCGAAATGACGCGGATTATTCGCAATGGCCGCCAGCAGTTGGGGCAGCAGTAGGGCCATGGCCCTACGGGAGCCCAAACATCCCTTGTTTCAGCGACACCGCATTACTTTTCTCAGGAACCGCCTATCGGATTTCCAAATTAAACGGCAGCCGGGTGTACATGCCCTTGGGGTCGCTGAGGTAGCGCAGCGGCGAGAAGTCAGCTTGGATGGACTGCCACTGGCGAGCCCAAAACACCGGCAGCTCCGGCTGGGAGCCGCCCTGGAATTTGGCCTGGAGCTGGGCCTGGATCTGGCTGCGGGTTTGGGGAGCCCCCGACAAAAATTCATCGAAGAGGGCTTCTTCTAGGCTGGGCTGCACTGGAAACTCCTCCAGGGTCCAGTCATCGGGCTCTAGCTCGGCGAGTTCGGCGGCGGCGGCGATCGCCCCATCCAGTCCCCCCAGCTCATCCACCAAACCCAGCCCCTTGGCATTGCTGCCGCTCCAGACCCGACCCTCGGCGATCTCGGCCACGGCTTCGCGCTTCAGGCCCCGGCCCTCGGCAACCAAATCCAAAAAGCGGCTGTAGATATCATTGGCGGTTTTTTGGCGCAGGGCCAACTCCGCCGAGGTTTTCGGTCGCGCCAGGGTCTGGCTGTTGGCAAAGGGCGCGGTTTGGACCGAGTCCCAGGTGATGCCATTGTCGTTGGCCAGCTTTTTGACATTGGGCAAGAGGCCAAAGGTGCCAATCGAGCCGGTGATCGTGCTGGGTTCTGCGAAAATTTATCCGTGGGAGCCGCGATCCAGTACCCACCGGAGGCCGCATAGTCCCCCATGGAGGTGACGATGGGCTTGGCCTCGGCCAGGAGAATGACTTCGCGGCCAATCTGGCTGGAGGCAATGGCGCTGCCGCCGGGGCTGTTGACCCGCAGCACCACGGCTTTGACCTCATCATCCAGGCGCAGCTCGCGCAATTGCTCCACCATGTCCTCGCCGCTGATCACATTGCGCAGCCCCGAGCCGCCGCTGACGATTTCCCCTTCCATGTAGAGGACGGCGATGCGATCGCCCTCTCCCCCCGCATCTTGATCACTCTTTTGCTGATTCACATAGGCGGCCAGGCTGGTCTCCCGAAAAGCCATCTCCCCATCGACTTCGGTGAGCTGCCGCAATTCTTCAGCAATTTCATCGGCATAGGCCACCCGATCCACCAGCTTGCTGGCCAGGGCTTCCTCAGCGGTGAGGGTGCCCGCCTGATTGGCGATGGTTTGGAGCTGAGCGACGCTCACATCGCGGTGTTCCGCTGCGGTGACCAGGAAATTGCTCCAGAGGCTGCTGAGCAAGACTTCGGTTTGCTTGCGATTTTCGGGGCTCAGTTCCTGCTTGAGAAAGGGCTCCACCGCAGACTTAAACTTGCCGACGCGGATCACCTGGACGCCGAGGCCATATTTTTCCAGCGCCCCCGCATAGAAGCGCATTTCACTGCTGAAGCCATCCAGGGTGAAGTCTCCAATCGGATCGATCGCCACGGTATTGGCCACGGAGGCCAGGGCATATTCCGCTTCGCCCCATTCGCTGTCGTAGGCAAAAATCGGCTTACCGGACTCGCGAAAAATCTGTAAAGCTTTGCGAATCTCCGTCAGGCTGGCGAAACCGCCCCCCCACATCGCTACCGCCCTGGAGGTAGAGGGCGACGATGTTCTCATCCTCGGCAGCGGCGGCGATCGCCTGGGTCACCCCCCGCAGGGGCAGGGCTTGGTCTTCGATGTAGCTGCTGGAGAAAAGGCGATCGCCCAGGGGCGTATCCTGAACCTGAGTGCTCAGATCGTAGACCAGCACGGTTTTTTTACGCGCCCTCTCCACAGGCTTCTCAGCATTATTCGTCGCCACCATGACCAAGAAGATCAATCCTCCCAGGCCCACAGCAGAAAAGAGAATCAGGCCGACAATCGTGGCGAGGACGGTCTTCAGAAACTGGAGCATGGAAAAAAAAGAAAGCTAGGGGAAGCGAGGCACCGAACTGAGCAACCGAGACCATGGCCTAAGAATTCCCCAGCCGTGGCAGGTCACCCAGGGTTAAGCCTTCCCCCATCTTGAACGAAAATTCCTCCCCTGGCAGCGCTGCCAGGACTGGCCCATTCCAGGACTGGCTAATTCCAGGGCTGGCCAGGTCCAGGACTGAACGATTACAGCGTCAGGGACTGGACCCGATTTTCAATCAGATCCGCCAAATCCTTCAAGAAAGCCGCCGCATCCGCGCCGTAGATAATCCGATGATCGCTGGTGATATTGACCGTCATCTGGCGACGCACCGCAAAGCTGCCATCGGCCTGGGCCACGAGCTGGGGCTTGGAGCCCCCGATCGCCAAGATCGATCCCTGGCCCGGTGGCAAAATCGCATCAAAGGCATCCACCCCAAACATGCCCAAGTTCGAGAGGGTAAAGGTGCCGGTGCTGTATTCATCGGGCTTGAGCTGCTTGGCGCGGGCACGGGCGACCAGATCCTGCCACTGGCGCGAGAGGGAATAGAGGTCCGTCCGATCCGCCTGGGGCAGGACGGGGGTAATCAAGCCGCCATCGGGCATGGCCACGGCCACGGCGATATTCACCGCTGAGCTGTACTGAATCCCGGTGGGAGCGTAGCTGGCATTGACGATGGGGTGCTTGGCCAGGGTGATGGCCACGGCCTTGGCCAGCAGCGCGGTCATGGTGACGCCCTTGGGCTTGACCTGCTTGTAGAGGCCATCCAGGGCATCGGTGGTGATGCTATAGGCGATGCGGAACACCGGCACGGTGAGGCTGGCGTTCATGTTGTTGATCACGGCCTGCTGCATGCCGTTGAACGGCTTGAGCTCGCCGGGGGGCTGCCGGGGCGGCGGGAATGGCGGCGGCGGGAACAGCAGCGGCGGGAACAGCAGCGGCGGGAACAGCAGCGG
>JAAUQQ010000193.1 GCA_012032745.1 Synechococcales cyanobacterium RM1_1_8 | reverse complement strand
AGATTAATCGGTGATCTGCGTCTGGGGCTATTGCTGGGGGCTGTGGCGATCGCCACCTTCATCCTGCTCAGCCTCTCGCCCATTGACCCCGTGCGGGCCTACATCGGCGCAGATATGCTGCAAGTCGGCCCTGAGCAGCGGGCGCTGATTGCCGAACGCTGGGGCCTCGATCAACCCATGGGGGCGCAGTTTCTAGATTGGTTGGGCCAACTGCTGCGGGGCAATCTGGGCTATTCGCGGTTGTTTAACCAACCTGTTCAGGAGGTGATTGCCCAGCGGTTTCAGGCGTCTCTGCAATGTTGGCGATCGCCTGGCTGCTCTCGGGGCTGTTTGGACTGGGACTGGGCATTTTGGCCGGTGCCCTGGAGCGGAGCTGGGTCGATCGTCTGATCCGCCTCTACGCCTACGGTCTGGCTTCTGCGCCCACGTTTTGGGTGGCGCTGCTGTTGCTGATTGTCTTTGCAGTGTCGTTCAAGGTCGCACCGATCTGCTGCGCCGCGCCGCCGGGGGTTCTGGCCCAGGAGGTCACCCTGGGACAACGCCTGCACCATCTGCTCCTGCCCGCCCTCACCCTCAGCATCATCGGCGTAGCCAATATTGCCCTCCACACCCGCCAAAAGCTGATCGAAGTCCTCCAGAGCGACTATGTTCTCTTTGCCCGCGCCCAGGGCGAGTCCCTTTGGGGCATCATCCGCCACCATGGCCTGCGTAATATTCTCTTGCCCGCCCTGACGCTCCAGTTCGCCTCCTTGAGTGAGCTGTTTGGCGGTTCGGTGTTGGTGGAGCAAGTCTTTGCCTATCCGGGGCTGGGGGAGGCGACGGTCCAGGCGGCGCTGCGCAGCGATGTGCCGCTGTTGGTGGGGATTGTGTTTTTTAGTGCGCTGTTTGTCTATACCGGCAATACCCTAGCGGATTTGGCCTATCCGCTGATTGATCCGCGCATTCGCCTTGGTAGGAGCCGTCACCCTTGAGATTCAGGCCCAAAATTCAGACCTCAAAATTCAGACCTCAAAATTCAGCCCTCAAGATTCAGAATTCAGCCCTCAAAATTCAGCCCTCAAAATTCAGCCCCAAGATTCATCAGCCCATGAGATTAAGCCCAACTGTACCGTCGAGATTGAGCGGGTTCAGCAACCGACGCCAGCATACCCTGGGGGCGATCGCTCTTTGCGGTCTCTTTCTTTTGGGGGTCATGGTCAGCCCCTGGTTCCTCAGCGATGCCGGGCTCAATCCCATCCTGGCGTTGCGTAACCAACCCCCGAGCTGGAGCTATCCCTTTGGTACGGACTGGCTGGGGCGGAATATGATGGTGCGATCGCTCCAAGGACTCTCCCTCAGTTTGCGGGTCGGCCTGCTCGCCGCCAGCGTCAGCGCCATCATTGGCACGGGCTTGGGGGTGGCGGCGGGCAGCCTGGGGGGCTGGGTCGATGCCGTAATTATTTGGATTATTGATGTCTTTTTTAGCCTGCCCCATTTGGTGCTGCTGATCCTAATTGCCTTTGCCGTGGGCGGCGGCACCCGAGGGGTGATCATTGCCGTGGCCCTGACCCACTGGACCAGTCTGGCGCGGGTGATGCGGGCCGAAGTCTTGCAGCTCAACGGGGCCGACTATGTGCAGATCTCTCGCCGTTTGGGCCGCTCCCCCTTTTGGATCGCTCAACATCACCTGATGCCCCATCTGCTCCCCCAGTTGCTGGTAGGACTGATTCTGCTGTTTCCCCATGCGATTCTCCATGAGGCGGCCCTGTCCTTTATCGGCATTGGCATCTCACCCCACCTGCCCGCCATTGGCATTATTTTGGCGGAATCCATGCGCCATCTTTCCACGGGGTACTGGTGGCTGGGGGTGATGCCGGGACTGCTGTTACTGCTGGCGGTCAAAGCCTTTGATTGGTTGGGTGAGAATCTGCGAGCGCTGCTGGATCCGAAAACGAGCCAGGGGTAGCTGCCAGGGGGCTTGCGGCAGCCGGACGAACGCGGTTCGTCCCTACGGCGAAATTTTTTGACTCATCAACACCCTGAGTTGTGCAACAATCTAAATCCCAACCGACTATGCTCTCGATTTCCCAATTGGCCATCCGCTTTACCCAATACGATCGCGGGCTGCGGCGCAAGCAGCTCCAGGTGATCACCGATCTTTCCCTCAGCGTCGAAGCTGGGGAAGTCGTCGCCGTGGTTGGCTCCAGCGGCTCCGGCAAGAGTTTGCTCGCCCATGCCCTGCTGGGGATTTTGCCGGACAATGCCCAACAGCAGGGCCAAGTCAGCTTTCTGGGGGAGCCCCTCACCCCAGAGCGTTGCCGCCAGTTGCGAGGGAAAGCGATCGCCCTCATCCCCCAATCAATCAGCTCCCTCGATCCCCTCATGCAGGTCGGTCACCAGGTTCAGCGCGTGGCCCAGCTTGCCGGTGCCTCCCAGGCCGAGGCCAGAACCACCGTGGGCCGAACCTTTGCTCGCTATGACCTGCCGAAGAGCACGGGCGATCGCTATCCCTTCCAGGTGTCCGGGGGCATGGCCCGGCGGGTGCTGGTCTCGACGGCGGTGGTAACCCAGGCCCAGCTCGTGATTGCTGATGAACCCACCCCCGGCCTCCACCCCGATGTGGCCAAAGAAACCCTCCAACACCTGCGGGAGCTGGCCCAGGGCGGGCGGGGCGTGATTTTGATTACCCACGACATCGAAGCTGCCCTGCAAATCGCCGATCGCGTCGCGGTATTTTATGCGGGCACAACTGTAGAAATCGCCGCCGCTGCTGACTTCCCCGCCGGAAATCTGCGCCATCCCTACAGCCAGGCCCTGTGGCGCGCCCTGCCCCAGAACGAGTTTATCCCGGTGCCCGGCAGCCAGCCCAGCCCGGAAGCCCTGCCCAGGGGCTGTTTGTTTGGCGATCGCTGCCCTCAGGTGAGCGAAGTCTGCCAGATGGAGCGCCCCCCGTTGCGCCCTCTAAACCAAGGCTGGGTGAGGTGCGTCCATGCTGAAGGCTAATGGGCTCTGGTTTCGCTATGGTCGCCGTCTGCCCTGGGTGATCGAAAATCAAACCCTGGCGATCGCTCCCGGAGAACGGGTCGCCCTCGTTGCCCCCTCGGGCCGGGGCAAAACCACCCTGTCCAAGCTGCTGGCGGGCTACTTGCAGCCCCAACAGGGCCAGATCCGCCTGGATGATCGCCCCCTGCCCAGCCAGGGCTACTGCCCCATTCAGTTGATCTTTCAACATCCCGAACTCGCCATCAACCCACGCTGGCGCATCGACCAAAGCCTCAACGAAGCCCCCCGCCCGAGCCCAGAAATCCTCGCCGCCCTAGGCATCCAGCCCGGCTGGCTCCAGCGCTACCCCCACGAACTCAGCGGCGGCGAGTTGCAGCGCTTGGCGATCGCCCGTGTCCTCACCCCAGCGACGCGCTATCTGATTGCGGATGAAATGACGGCGATGCTGGATGCCAATACCCAGGCGTTGATCTGGCAGGTGGTTTTGGAGTTTGCCCAGGAGCATGGGGTGGGGTTGGTGGTGATTAGCCACAGTGAGGCATTGTTGGGGCGGATTTGTGAGCGGGCGATCGCATTGGGAGGGTAGGTGCGATCGCGCAGGAGAAATAGAGTCACATTCAGCCAATCCCCTCCATTTGGGATCTTCTGCACAGTTTTGATCGGCCCAACGCTACGAATTAGAGAATTAGGCAGCCGGAGTTCGGTATAAGTGCCTATAATTGGGTCGTTATGCAGAATCGAATCGGCATAACACCTCGGTTGGGATAGATTAGGGCACTTGCTCGGCAGTCATTATCGCTGTTCTCGGAGCGGAATCAGAAAATTGAGTCCTTCGAGCTTCAAGGCCCAGTCGCAGTTGCCACTATTGCTTTTCGCGCTGTTGTTGCCGCCGATCTGCCAAACGGTCTGAAGAAGGGGCAGGTTCTAAACCTCTCTGGCTGCTCTAAGTTCGAGTTCCAAGACGGAGTAATCTCCAAAATCACAGACATTAGTTGAGCAACCCATGCAGCATAACCCTGCGCTCAACCGGAGCTGTGCGAAAAGCAGCACAGGCCGGTTAGTTCCACGTTAACCACATGCAACTCGCAGGCTATCGGCTCTTTGCAGAAACGACAAAAAAGCTGTTTGGAACGCTTAGCGTCGTTGTCTATAATTTCTGTTTGTTGTTCCTAGTAGTCTGGGGTGAGGGGCTGGGGGATGAGGGTGGCTCAAGCTGGGCTAAGAACTTCCGCCCTGCTATACTAGGCTTGGCCGCATTCTCCGAATCCAGAGAGGGTTACAAGCCGTCTGGGTCGATGCCGAGCGATCGCAGTCGCTCCGCCAGTCTCTCGGCTCGCTGCTGCGCCTGCTCAGCCTGCTGCCGGGATTGCTGGGCCTGCTCCTCGGCTGTCGCCACCCATTGACTATCCAGTTGTTGCCAGCGCAACCATTGACCTTCAATCCCGTTATACACCCCGGACCAGATGCCTAAGCCCAAGGCCAATTCTTCAAACCAGTAATAGGGCTCTGGCAACGGTATTGCTTGATAATGGGTTCCCACGAGTTGAAACAGCCGAAACTGATTTTCGTAGCGATCAAACACCGCGTAGTAGGGAACCCGCAGAATTTGTTCATAGACCTGCCACTTAGTCGGCGGCTGATTGACCTCCCGCAGGGTTTGGCCGAGGTCGTCGGCTTCCGTTCCCGGCGAGAGCAGCTCAACCACCAGGAACGGGGCGATGCCTTCCTGCCAAATCACATAGCTCCAGCGCAGGTCGCTTTGCTGCCGCGCCCGCTCGACGCCGAGGGCCAAAAACCAGTCCGGGCGCTTGTACCAGCCATGGTGACGACCGTCGTAGTAAAGATTGAGGTCGGTGCCGACAAATACTTGATTGGCGGGATAGGTCGTGGGTTGGCAGGTGTCCCGCAACAGTTGCGGCTGAAAGACATGAAACTCGTCTGGCACCCCAGGCTCCTCTGGATCTTCGCTGGGAAGATCGTACATGGTCGGGAGGATTTTTTCTGGGGGGAGTGGGAGTTCGGGGGAATACATTGGGGGAAAGGCGTTGGGAGATTAGGGCCTCTGTTTGAATATTGTTGTGATGGGGTGATGGGGTGATGTTTTCACTTCAGCGCTGAAATGCCAGAGAAGCGGTATCGTCGAATTTTGAAACTGCCTTTAGATTAACATTATTGCCATAGTCTTCAGAGCAATATTGCGGTTTCTGGGGCAAATTTTTATGGCTAGCCCAAATTCTCGGCACCCTCCTCTCTCGGCGTCGGCCGGACCAGGGAAGCAGGCGCAGGCGCGAGGGGATTTTGGCGGGGCGCGATCGCATTGCGCTCGATGCAGTTAGTATTGCAATGCTGCGTAAGCTGGGCACGACGCCGGAGGTGAGCGAGGGCTCGATTTGGTCCCAGGCCCAGATTCGGCGGGCGACAGAGCTGGGACTGGGTATTCAATCACCAACTCCCCCGCCCAATGGCGACTATCGCGTCAGATATCCCCCATTAATCCAAATCGTTTACCCCGTAATCCACTGAGCGCTGGGCAAGGCCAAGAACTCCACAATCGGCACAATATCATTGGGTCGGCTTGGGCAGGGGCTTGGGTAGATGTTTGGGCAACCGCTTTGCTGGCGGCGGCGGCTCCGACCATGCCGGTGGCACCAAGGGCAGTTAAGAAGTTGCGGCGGTTGCTGGTCATGGGTCAAGTCCTCGCGGGGTTGGGTTAAAAGGCAGACTTGCACTTTTTCTAGGGGGTTGGCTGGAGGGTTGGGTTGGAGGGGGGGGCGATCGCATCAGCCATAGAGAGCTACGGCAGGGCGCTCTGGCTCGGGCCGGTGATTGTAAGCGGTTCTGGGTGGCTGAGCACTGCGATTTGGGGGATTAGGCGGATAGGTTTCTGCATAACACCCCATATTCGAGGGGTTATACTGAATTGGTTCGGCATAACGCCCTGATTTGGGTGGGTAGACTGATAGGTTTCTGCATAACACCCCCGTTGAGACAGATAGGCTGGCGAGATTTGGCCTAATTAGTAGTTAGCATTACTTACAAGCTGAGAGTAGCAAGTGGACTGGGCTAAACCTAAATACTCGAAAAAGCAGGTAAATCGTGCCGGTAATATTCTCAAGCAGGATAATCCTGATCCTGGTGAGAAGGAATCGGCTGAGGATGTGTTGACAAATTGGAGATCTCTCCATAGTTATCCAATCAATACGTTCCAGGCGACATTACGAGACAAATTGAAAAGCATTGACCACAATGCTCTTGTAGCCCAGAGGTTAAAACGTGCACCGTCAATTATTGGAAAGCTCAAAAGATTTGATTCAATGCAACTTGTAAGAATGCAGGATATTGGTGGTCTGAGAGCAGTAATCGAGACCATAGATAAAGTGCGAGATCTTGAAAAAAGTTATACAATTAAGTCGTTTTAATCACGTAGCTAGTTGGGCAAAAAGATTATATAGAGTATCCCAAAGCAACAGGGTATCGAGGCATTCATTTAGTCTATAAGTATAAAAATAATAGAGTGCCAGAATATGATGGATTGCAACTAGAGCTACAAATACGGACAAAACTTCAGCATACATGGGCTACAGCAGTAGAAACAATGGGTACTTTTCTAAATCATGCTCTCAAATCAAGTGAAGGTCCAGAAGAATGGTTGAATTTTTTCTCCGTAACTAGCTCAGCATTTTCATATATAGAAAATGCCCACTAGTGCCGGACTATGAAAACCTTTCGGTAGAAAGAAACTTTTAACACTGTGATTGAACAAGCAACTAAGCTTGATGTGATCAATAAATTGCATGCATTTAGCATTGCTACAGATAGGATTTCTAATGACAAACAGCCTGGCAGCTATCACCTGATCGTGTTAAATATTCAAGAAAAAACGGTTTCTATTAAAAGTTATGGCAAGAGAAAGCTGGACGAAGCCAATGAAAGCTATACCAATGTTGAGAGACAAATATCAGATGGTGCACCTCTACAAGTTGTTTTGGTCTCTGCTGGACCAGTTGAGTCCCTTAGACGAGCATATCCAAACTTTTTCTTAGATACAGATGCATTTATTTTTCAAATTCAGCAAATTCAGCAAAAAGTATGATGTGTGAATGCTAACAAGCCCAATGCACACTGGCCATTGAGAGATTAGTGATTAGGAGTTTGAGGTTGTCTGCTACGGGTAATTGGGGTCATTGAAGCAGAGCTTCCGTCATGTTGCCTCAGCGCTAAATCTGCTGACGAAAGGCCGAAGGTGATTCCCCGGTTTGCTTCTTAAAGAAGCGGGAAAAATGGGCTGCATCCTGAAAGCCGAGGCCACTGGCCACCTCCTGAATCGACAGCGCACTGCGCGACAGCAGCGCCTGGGCCTCCGCTGTCGTTTTTTCCGTAATCCACTGTTTCACCGATTTGCCCGTCTTGCGCTTGATCACCGTGCTGAAATAGCTGGCATTGAGATACTGCGCCTCGGCATAGTCTTGCACCTGGTAGAGGCGATCGCACTGCCCCGCCCCAAGCTCACGAAAATGGGCTTCGAGGTTGCGCTTGAAGGTGAGGGCGATCGCCGAGCCCGCATCCGATTCTGGCAGTGGGTCATAGACTTTCCCAAAAGACTCTTTGATACGCAACAGAGAGCATACCCTCAGTCGCTCCAGGATCGATGGAATTACTTCAATTTTCCCATTGAAACAATAGCTCTGGCTGGTATCCTTCTGCGGGTTGACGATGCATGGCGAGAAAAGCATCGCCAATTTTGTCGGGATCAAAGGGGGTGTCTGGTGCGACTTGCCCCATAATGCTGACCATGCCAATCCGAATGGGGGTCTCTGAGAGTTCTTGGGCGAGTGTCAGTGCCAAGCTTCTCAGTCCTGCTTTACCAATCCCAATGGAGCTAGCTTCATCCCAGGGATAATGTGCCCAACCGCCGCCGGTAAAGAGTAGACTGCCCCGCTGATTTGATTTCATGCTGGGCAAAACGGCTTGTGCCGCCACTAATGCCCCCACAACATTCACGGCAAAATCTTGGGCAAGTTGACTGGCTTTTAAGGTGGTTGGTTTGCCAAAATTTGGCGATACCGCGTTGTAGATGAGAACTTCTGCGATTCCTTGAGCTTGCTGGAGTTTGGCGATCGCATTCCCCAAGGCCAGTTCATCGCTCACATCAGCGGCTTCAATCTGTGCTTCGATTCCTGATTCGGACAATTCGCTGAGCACATCGGCATACTTCGCTGGATTACGGGCAATCAAACCAAGCTGAAAGCCAGCGTTCCCAGAGGTACGGGCAATTCCTAAGCCGACACCTGTGCCAAATCCAACAATAATACAGAGGGGTTTCATGATGACCTAAGGCTTGTTTAAAAAAGAAGGGGATTAGCGTCTTGGGGGCGCATCACCTGGTTATGCATCAGTTTTTACAAGTTCCATACCTGGCAGCATACTTGCCATATATTTCTCCACCCCTTTGGGATCGGCTAGTAGCTGGGCTGAAACCTGGGCTGCTTGCTCACCAGGATAAACATCTTCTTCATTCGAAATCAGTGCTTGTAACGCAGCTCTTACCACCTCAGCTGGAGCGACTTTGGGATCGGGCCATGCCTTTGCCAATTCCGTATCTACAGTCCCTGGCATGACCCCCCATCACGAGTGTGTTTTGGACTGCTAGTTCGGCACGGACACATTGGGTCATGGAAATAGCAGCGGCTTTTGAGGCACTGTAGGAGCCACTAAAAGGCAAATTTACCTTGCCTAGGAGAGATAAAATATTGATAATTTCCCCTCCTCCTTGTTGTTTCAAGATCGGGGCAAAGGCTCGACACATCAACGCCATACCAAAGTAGTTAACCTCTAGTTCAGCCCTGGCACTGTCTAAATTTGGCGCAGAAATAATGCCCTGATTAAAAGATGTTCCGGCATTATTGACCAGCAGGGTAACATCATCACATTGTGTCGCCGCCGCCGCCACCGACTGGGGATTTGTGACATCAAGTTCAATGGGTAAAACCCGCTGTGAATCGAGAGAAACTAGGGTCTCTAATTTGTTCAAATGCCGGGCACAGACATAAATCTTTGAGACTTCTAAAGGAAGAAGCTGCTCAACGAAACGAGAGCCAATTCCACCATTTGCGCCAGTAATTAGGGCAACTGCATTGCTGATTTCCATGAATTCAATTTCTCTGCGAATAAATTGTTAAGAAGGTCAGGGTAATCCAGGTCACTTAAGGCGAGATCGCCCTTGAGTCAGTCTGTGTCGACATTCTACAAGACTTGCTGCGGTTCATAGGTAGCCAAATTTAGCCCAGGTATCTTACAGGCTGAAGAGCTGGAGCGCTGGCCCACTTAGCTCAGAAGGGCGCGATCGCCCCCACCACCCCCAATCGCTCTCCCTCCCCAACCCGCATCACCACCAGCT
>JAAUQQ010000192.1 GCA_012032745.1 Synechococcales cyanobacterium RM1_1_8 | reverse complement strand
CCCCCAACCCCTCTCCCAGGGGAGGGAGAGGGGGCTCCGACTCCGGCTCCCCTTCTCCAAAGAAACAACAGCCGGGAGAAGGGGCTGGGGGATGAGCGGCTTGGGCTATTACATAAACTTCCGCCCTGCTTTACTAGGAGAACGCGCCGCGTATCCGCTCAAACTGTTCTCTGCCGTAGACTTTTCCGGTTGCCGTTGGGCCGGTTGCCGATCTCCGCTGGTTTGGATCTGGGTTTGGATCTGGGTTTGGATCTGGGCTCGAACCTGAGCCCGAATCTGGGCTCGAATGGGCTGGCTCTGGCTCATCCCAGGGAGAGGGCTCCGGTTCCATTGTGGCAGTTTTCCCGGAGCTGGAGTTGCCTGGACTGTTACGTTTCTCGGTTGTCTGGCCAACGCCCGCCGCCGATCGCCCCGCTGCTCCCAGCAGCGATCCCGGTGGAATGAGCTGGCCTGGGCCGACGTTGACATTGTGCAGGGTGGTGGAGGTGCCGATACAGGCTTGGCTGCCGATGCGGCAGTTGCCCACCACCAAAACCCCTGCCCCCAGGGATGCTGATGGCTCAACCTCGATCCTGCCGCCCTGGGCATGGAGCACGCAGCCGAGGCCCAAACAGGCCCCGGAGGCGATCGCGATGGCGCTACCCACATCGGCCCTGAGCACGGTCCCCGCCGCGATCGCCGCATCCGGCGCAATGGACACATCACCGCTGGTGCAGTAGTGGGTCATGGAAGAAGCATGCAGCGGAGGCAGGTGCATAAGCGCCTAGGGCTTTTGGATCACAGTCTCGCTGACCCGGCGCTTGGCCTTGATATCCACGCCAATCACCCGAATATAGTCCGTCGGATGGCTCTTGATGTAGTCCTTGAGGGAAGACATCACCTGGGATTCATTGGTGGAATTGATCAGGGGCAGCGTCTGCCAGCTACTGGTCTTGAAGCGACGCTTGTTGGCATATTCCACACCCACGCGGCAGCCCTGGCTGAGAATGCTGCGCACTTGAGTTGTCACCACATCACCGCCCCCCGCCGGAGCATGGCCGTTGCTGCTGAATCCACCACTGCTAAAGCCATTGCTGGCGGCCACCGTGGCCCCTGGTGCGGGGGTGACGGGGCCATCCGGGCGCTGGACCAAGATTTCCGCTGCCCGGCGTCGCACCGAGGCTTCGACCACGATCACCCGCACATATTCGCCGCTGTGGTCGGCCATGAACTGCTCTAGCTGGGCGATCGCCTGGGGGCCGCTGCCCTGGATCGCCTCCCCCGTCAGCCAAGAACTGGTCTTGAACCGGCGAGCACTTGCATACTCCGTGGTCAGGCGATAGCCCTGGTTGAGGTAATTGCGAATCTGGCTGCTCCAGTCCGAGCCACTGGTCACATGGCTGACGCCGCTGCGATTGCGGCCTCCCCCCGCCGCTGCCTTGGGCACATGGCCCGTGGAAACAGGCTTGCCATCCGGACGCTGGATCAGGGTCTCCAGCACGCGGCGACGGGCCTGGCTATCAATGCCGATCATGCGCACATATTCCCCCGCATGTTCGCGCACGCAGGATTCCAACTCGGCAATCACTTGACCTTCACCCCGAGCCTCAATGGGCTGGCAGGTCTGCCAAGAGCTGGTGCGAAACCGCCGAGGACTGGCATGTTCCGTACCAATTTTGTAGCCCTGGCTGAGCAGGCTCCGAACCTGGGCGACCACTTCAGGGCTGAGGAGCCCGCTACCGTTTCTCATTTTTTTGTTCCCATCGATTGAAATATCTGGATGCTGCTCAGCGGATTGCCGAGGCGCTGTGGAAGGCTGGGGCAGCACACAATGCTGCTCCGCCATGGTGGGGTGCTCCGTTCTCAGAGCCTGGCTCACCCCGGTGATGTGCTGCACGAAGGCCCGATCCTCTGGGCGCACATCCGGAAGTCGATCCGCCTGCTGCTGATTTGTGATCACCGCCCCTGAGGGCACGTATTTGCCAGGGGGAATCTCCACATCTTGAATCAGCACATGCATCATCACGATGGAACCCTGACCCACCCGCGCATTGAAAACGGTGGAGCGGAAACCAATAAAACAGCCATCACCGATATAGGCAGGACCGTGGACCAAAGCCTTGTGGGCCAGGGTGACTTGGTGACCTAACCAAACGGAATACTCCCGCTGATTGTCCCCCAAAACCCGCCCCCGGGCCAAGCCATGCACAACCACCCCATCTTGAATGGTCGTGCCTGGACCAATCCAAAATGGGGTGCCTTCATCGGCGCGAATCGAGGTTCCTGGAGAAACCCATGAATCCGCCCCAATGGTCACATCTCCAATGATGTTGGAGAAGGAATGCACATAGGCAGCGGGGTCAATGGTTGGCTCAAGGAGAGATTTTGCCCAGGGGCTTGGGGGGGCGGTAACAGTCTGAACCACCACGAATGACGTCCTCCAATATCGATGGGCAGCGAGCACAATCGCTACACATTCATCGCTCAATCAACTTGCGACAGACCCGATGGATGCCAGGCGGGGGCAGGGGCGATCGTTACCCTTGCTACAGCGCAGCTTCCGAGAGTTTGCGAATCTGGGCTTGCCTAATCACCGGCCCGAGCGCGGGCAGGAACTAAAGGCTGGAATAGGCGCTAGGGCCGCTGCGGATGCAGGAACATGGGCCTCCCAAGGGCGTCACTTGCGATAAACCGAACGATTCTCGATGGTGACGGTATCGATGATGGCGATGACGGCAGCATCGACGGGGCGATCGCCACAGTCGCGCACATGGCGAGCCTGACTGCCCCGGCTGACCAACACCCACTCATCCACCCCGGCCCCCACCATGTCCGCTGCCACCTCATGGTCTGCCATGGGCTGGCCCGCCTCGTCCATGTATTGCAAGACCAAGAACTTGACGCCCTGTAGGCTTGGCTCCTTGTAGGTGCTTACAACTGTTCCTCGAACCCTGGCGATGCGCATGAACTTTGGTCTTTACTCCTGCGGGGGAATCACCCAAACCAACTTGTCTTGGCTGACCCCCAGCAGCGGTGACCCAAAGCAACGTCCCTGGGATAGTAGGCCGAGCGCATGGGGAAAGGGAGTTGGCTGGGCGCAAGTACTCCGAGTCCAGCGCCCATCGCCAGTCCTACATGCGGAACTGCTCAACGGCTTCGGTATATCGAATCGGCAGTACGTACTCCAGGTTCTCGTGGGGGCGAGCGATGATGTGGTGGGACAGCACTTCGCCACCGACCACTCGCTTGGCGGAGTCGATGCCAGCAGAGACGGAAGCCTGGACTTCAGAGACATCGCCGCGAACAATCACGGTGACGCGGCCACTGCCGATTTTTTCGTAGCCCACTAGGGTCACGCGAGCAGCTTTGACCATGGCGTCAGAAGCTTCGACCACAGCGGGGAAACCCAAGGTTTCAATCATTCCTACAGCAATTGGCATGGTTCGGCGTCCTTAGTACAAATTACTAACTAAAAGCTTTAAATCGCTTACTCGTCTCCTGGCCACAGCGGCCCAGGAGCGAAGAAATATTGCTGAATTCTGCAATCTTCATGAAACCCAGCATAGATTGGCTGGGGTCTATTGCCAACATTGGCTTAATGGCGATCTTGAATCTTATTGATTAGCTGGACTCATCAGTTGTGGGCTTGACATTTGTTCCTCCTATACTTCTGGGAGGGGCGGTGAATTTGTCAAGTTCCATACAGAACGGCCAGGAAGCCAAGCTGTGACGGGGGTGAGGGGGGCGGGGTGGCCGGGGTGGGGCAAGGCGATCACTCCGGCCCAGCATGTTCGAGGTTGGGCCGGGTCAGTCGAGGGGGAGTTTGCCGGTCCGGGGAGTTTGTGGATGGTTCATAAATTTTAAGACTACCAGTAGTATTTGCTTTTGTCGGGCTTGGGATCGGTTGAGTCTTGGGGTGGCGTTTTTCTCTGGCTTGGAGGTTTGCCCCCGGCGTTAGGATGGTGGCATGGCTTGGGCAACCCCTGCCCGCAACCCCCTGCCCGATCGCCTGGCGCACAAGCCCCTTGGCTCTTTGCCCCTTGGCCCTTTATTGTTTCCTTCGCAGCCCATGCACTCAACGCCGTCAACGCCGTCAACGCCGTCCGCAGATGCCCAAGCCCGCGCCGACCTGGATGATGCCCTCTCCAATCGCTTCATTGCCTTGGATCCCCAGGGCTACTTTTTGATTTTTATTGATCGGGAGACCCAGGAGATCTGTGCAGATCACTACAGCAATGATGTGAATGACCAGGGGTTGGCGACGGATCCCCAGACGGGGGAGGTGCTGTCCTGTAAGGGGGATTTGCAGCGATCTCCCACTGCTCGGTTTCGGGGCCGCACGGCGAAGGAGCTGGGGATGAAAATTACGGAGCAGGCTGAGCCTTGCCCCCTGACGCGCCTTGACCATGCTCTCTACCTGGGGCGGGAGTTTGTGCGCGCAGAGCTGGCTCTGGATCAGGGCGGTGAGTATGTGCAGGATTAGTTCAGGGTTAGTTCAGGCGGTTTTCCAGATCTACCAGATCTGAGGGTGTGGATTGGGGGCTGAACTGCATCGCGATCGCCTCCTCCAACGTAGAAAGCCCCAGCCCGGAACCACCGCTGCTGAGGCTTTCAATCATGTGCTGTCGCTGGAATGTCCTAATCGTCAAAGTGAGCTTCTGGCTCGTGAGCGAAGTCGTTCTGGGTCTGGTGGGGACTGATACGATCGCCGACTATAGTGAGTTTTGGGGCGTAGGCAGGAAATGGCGATCGCGGCCAGTCGTGCCACAGTCACCCTGGTGGCCTAGCACCCTGGTGGCCTAGCCAATGGCCAAAACAGGTTGTGACAACCCAGCCCTGGGCAGCTAGACCACCACCGGCGTGGCAAAGCGAATCTTGAGGTAGTCCTCCTCCATCTTGGCACCAGCGGGCTGGAGCGCAGCCAGGGCCTGGGGCAGCACCAAATTACGGCGGTGGTTGCCAATGCGAATGTTCAACTCATCGCCGGTCTTGCTCAGGTCCACTTGGTCCTTGGGGATTCCCGGCAAGTAGATTTCCAGGCTGTACTGATTGTCCAGTTGGACCACCTTGAGGGTGGTTTCTTTGTAGTAGACCTGGGTGGGATCTTCCTCGCCATAGATGGTCTCCTTCAGGCGCTCCAGGGCTTCTAGGCCACACATCTCTTCGGAATAGAGCGGCACCTCGCGCACCGGCAGGGGCATGAAGTTGTCGTGGATCTGCTGGCGATATTCCTCTTGGTTTTCTTTCCAGCGCTTAAAAAACGGATCGGTGACGGCATCGGGAATGATGCGGTTGGCGATTACCATGTCCGTGCCCACGTTGTAGAGGCAGAGGTAGGCATGGGCGCGCAGGGATTCCTTAATCACCATTTTTTCGGGATTGGTCACCAGGCGCACTGAGGTTTTGGTTGGGTCCGTCAACACTTTTTCCAGGGCTTCGAGCTGTTCGTAGAACTCGTAGGGCGCTTCCATCACCTCGGTGGTGGGCAAGGAAAAACCCGCGACGGGGCGAAAGAAGGGCTCGACTAGGGGGCGCAGCGCAGCGGAGACGGCCTGGAGCGGTTTGTAGAAACGGCGCATGTAGAAGCCCGCCACCTCTGGCAGGCTGAGCAGGCGCAGGGCTGTGCCCGTGGGGGCGGAGTCGATAATCAAGACATCAAACTCGCCCTCATCGTAGTGGCGCTTCATGCGCACCAGGCTGAAGATCTCATCCATGCCGGGCAGAATGGCCAGCTCTTCGGCCTCGACGCCTTCGAGGCCCCTGGCTTGGAGCACCTGGGTGATGTAGCGCTTCACCGCTCCCCAGTTGCCCTCTAGCTCCTGGAGGGCATCGAGTTCTGCCCCGTAGAGGTTGGGCTTGACTTCGACGGGGTCGTGGCTCAGTTCTCGATCAAAGCTATCGGCGAGGGAGTGGGCCGGGTCCGTGCTGAGCACGAGGGTTTTGTAGCCCAGCTCTGCGCAGCGCAGGCCTGTGGCTGCTGCCACGGAAGTCTTGCCAACGCCGCCTTTGCCGGTCATCAAAATTACGCGCATGAAGCCTATCCAGTTATTTAAAAATCTTTACATCTCGATATTCCAATTCTAGCGGGCTCTTTACCCCCTGGGCATTGTCTCGATGGATCTTCTTAGAGCGTCGGATATTGCTGAACCCAGCGCCTAGGACGCTGCGACAATAGGCTGAATTGATTTGACCGAGCTGTTCCCAGGGCAGATGATTAGGAGACTATGCTTCAAGATATGAAACTCTAAGTCATTGTCCTAGGCTCTGCCATGTCTCGCCCCCAAGGGTCGAATCCCCCATTCTTCAGGCCTGGGTTGCGGGCAAAAATTTCTCCAGGGCAGCGCTTCAGAACCCTGCTGCCGGGAACCCTTGTCAGCCTCGTGGCCCTGGCGGGAGTGGGCCTGGGCTTCTGGCAACCCGCTGAACAGTTTGCCTATCGCTGGCTCTTCCGGCTGCGGGGGGCACAGCCCTGGGACGATCGCATTGTGCTGATCGCAATCGACGATGCCAGTATTAAGGGCCTGGGGGGGCAATATCCCCTTAGTCGCGATCGCTACCGGGAGCTGCTGGAAGCCCTGCTGCCCATCCAGCCCGCTGCGGTGGGTTTCAGCATTCTGTTTCCGGAGAGCACGTCCCAGGATCTGGCCTTGGCAGAGGCCATGGCCAACAGTCAAAACGTGGTTTTGGCGATCGCCGCCACCCCGGACCGGCAAGAATTGCCCCCGGTCGCGGTGCTAAAGGATGCCGCAGTTCGCCTGGGCCATGTGGATCAGCACAGCGACGCCGATGGCCTAACCCGCTATGCCTACCCCTATTCGGGCAATGTGCCAACCCTGGCCCTGGCGCTGCTGGAGACCTACAACGAGCAGCTCGCTAACACGCTGGTGCCTGGGCAGCAAGCCACAGAGGCTGTGCCGCTGCCGATCGCACCTCCGCTGGTGCCGGAACCAGCCACGGCGGGGGCATTCGCCGCCGCCGGAGCAGCAGCGCTGGATCCCCTGTGGATCAATTGGCCCGGTCCCGTGGACCAGCTCCCAACCTATTCCCTCGTTGATGTGCTCGAAGGGCGCGTGCCCAGCCCGGAGCTCCAGAACAAACTGGTGATTGTGGGGGCCACCTTCACCGGCAGCACCTCGCCCTCCCTCTACACGCCCTTTGATGACTCGCCCGCTGCGCCGGGGGTCTATCTCCATGGGGCGATCGCCCACACGCTGCTCCAAGGCAATGCCCTGCGGCCCCTGGGTCCGCGCCCAACCATACTGTTGCTGTTGCTACTGGGGCCGGGGCTCAGCCTGGCCTGTCAGCGGCTGTCGGTGCGGCAGCAGGGCGGGCTGCTGGGCGCTGGGCTGCTGGCTTGGGTTGGGGGGGCGATCGCGGCCTTTTCCCAACAGCTCTGGCTGCCCGTGGCGGCTCCCTTGGCCGTCATTGGCGGCACGGTCGGAGTTGTAATGTTGCAAAAACAACTCAAGGTCAATGCCCAACTCCAGGCCCGCAGCGAGCTGTTGGCCACCATGAGCCACGAAATTCGCACGCCGATGAATGCGGTGATCGGCATGACCGGCCTGCTATTGGAAACCCCCCTGGACTCCGAGCAGCAGGAGTTCGCTGGCGTGATTCGCAGCAGCGGTGAATCCCTGCTGGCCCTGATCAACGACATTTTGGACTTTTCCAAAATTGAATCGGGACAGCTTGCCCTGGAAACTAGCCCCTTTGAATTGCGCAACTGTATCGAAGACTGCCTGGATTTGGTCGCGGCCCAGGCCCTGAACCGAGGCATTGAGCTGACCTACTGGATGGCCGAGGGTACACCGGAGGTGATTGCTGGAGACGTGACCCGCCTGCGCCAGATCCTGCTCAACCTGCTCAGCAATGCCGTCAAATTCACCGAACAGGGCGAAGTCAGCGTCAGCGTCAGCGCCAGGCAGTTGCCCGCCGCCAGCGCGCCCCGTTCAACCCAGTCTCTATCCCGGTGGGGCCAGAAAATCAGGCCGCTGCTTCCCCCCCCGTTACGCCGGCTTGTTACCCTCCCAAATTCCCTGGGGCAAAAGCAGCAGCAGTGGATGCAGCGCTATCCAGACCTGATCGAGCTAGGACCGCTCTATCAGCTCGAATTTGCCGTCCGAGACACGGGCATTGGGATTCCGGCCCACCAGCTCCAGCGGCTATTCAAGCCCTTTAGCCAGGCCGATGCCTCTACCACACGCCGCTATGGTGGTACAGGCCTGGGCTTGGTGATCAGTGAACGCCTCAGCCGTTTGTTGGGCGGCGGTATGGGGGTGGAAAGCCTGGATGGCGAAGGGCGCCAGGGGGCAAATCGGCAGTCCCAGGCTCTTCCCAGAGTCCGCCGCATTAGATGCGGGTACAACCTCTTCCCCCCTGGCCGAGGCCGCCACTGGCTCAACGTTCTATTTCACGATGCTGGCCCCTTCGATCTCGACGCTGCTCCGCCTGCCGGTGGAAGTCGAGCTGCTGCACGCTAAGCGGGTGCTGCTGGTGGATGATAACTTGACCAACCGACAAATTCTGATCCTCCAGGCCAAAAGCTGGGGCATGATTCCCGAGGCAGCGGCTTCAGGCCGGGAGGCCCTGGCTCTGCTCCGGGGTGGGCAGGGCTACGATCTGGCTATCCTCGACCAGCAAATGCCGGAGATGGACGGCCTAGAGCTGGTGCAGCGTATTCGTCAACAGCCCCAACTGCGGGAGATTCCCTTGATTTTGCTGACTTCTCTGGGTCGCCAAGATCTGCACAACCACGCCGTTGAGCCCGAGCTGGCGGCGCTGTTGACCAAGCCTGTGAAGCAGGCCCAGCTCTATGAGGTGGTCCGCCGCAGCTTGGTGAGGCCCCAGGCTAGATCAGTTGCTGCACCATCGACCCAGAATGGCTCACCGGCCCCCCTGGGTCGCCCTGCTGGTACTCCCGGAACAACAGGGGCTGCTGCAACAGCTGCGATCGCCACCACACCCCCCGCCCCTCTGCTGGCCGAGAACATTCCGCTGCGCGTGCTGCTGGCCGAAGACAATCGGGTCAACCAGCGAGTGGCGCTGAAGTTGCTGGAGCGACTGGGCTATCGTGCCGAGCTGGCGGCCAATGGTTTTGAGGTGCTCGAAGCCTTTCGCCGGAGCCACTACGACTTAATTTTGATGGATGTGCAGATGCCGGAAATGGATGGCATGGAGGCGACGCGGCGAATTCGGCGAGAGTTTAACCAACAGCCCTATATCGTCGCCCTGACCGCCAGTGCCCTGGAGCGCGATCGCGAGGCTTGTCTCCAAGCAGGCATGGACGATTATCTAAGCAAACCTTTTCGGATCCAGGAGCTGAGCGTCGCCATCCAGCGCATTCCCCGGCGATCGCCCTAGTCGTCTGGGGCGTAAGTTTTGCCCCCCCTCACCCTAATCCCTCTCCCACCAGGGGAGAGGGACTCCGATCCGGCTCCCCTTCTCCATCTGATGGAGAAGG
>JAAUQQ010000191.1 GCA_012032745.1 Synechococcales cyanobacterium RM1_1_8 | reverse complement strand
AAACAAATGGCTGGGTTTCTGATGGGTGACGGGTCTGACAATTTTTGATTTGCTTAACAATTAAGCATGGGTCGATGGGAGGTCGATGGGAGGTCGATGGGATGCTTCCGCCCGTTGAGCGCGGAATGAGCGCGAAAATTGACTGACGGACTGCCTTGAAATCCTGGGAGATCGTGGGATCATAGTCTTTCCCTGGGATGCGGCTCGCCGTTCCGCTGCTCCATCTCCACTTTCCCCGTTCCGCTGCCAGTTCTGCTGCCAGTTCCGCTGTTATTGCCACCGCCATAGGACGCCATGACCACGACCATTTGGGTTAATGAACAGATCGATCCCTGCGGCATTCTCTACTCCTGTATTGCCTGCTGCGATCGCGCCCAGGCCGATGAATGCCATGAATCCTTCAAAAGCCAGCTCACCCCAGAGCAGGTGGCCCAGGGCTGGGTCACGCGCCTGCGGGAGGTGCAGTCCTGGGATGAGGTGCCGGTGGCGGCGTTGAAGCTGAGCTTCTGAGGTCTCGCTCGCTAATGCCTGGGCAGGCGCGGCATCTTGGAGCCGATGGGAATCAGCGCTTGAATTAGGCTGCGGAGCTGCTCTGGCGTTCCCATGCAGGTGAGAATATCCCCTTCGAGGAGCTGGGTTTCCCCCCTCGGCCCCGGAATTAGCCCGCCGTCCAGCCGCCGAATGGCGATGATCATGGCGCTGCTCTGGGCGCGGAGGTTGATGTCCCGCAGGGTTTGGCCCACGTAGGGGCAGTTGTCCGCTTCGATGATCACTTCTTCCATGTAGAAGGAGCGATCGCTCCCGGTCACGATGCCATCGACAAAATCCATCACCTGGGGCCGCATCGCCGCCGCTGCCAAGCGCTTGCCTCCGGTGACATAGGGCGAGATCACCGCATCGGCTCCGGCCCGCTGCATTTTGACAATGGCCTCTTCGCTGTTGCCCCGCGCGATGGTGCGCAGGTCCGGCTTGAGCGCCTTGGCGGAGAGGACGGTGTAGAGGTTGTCTGCATCGGAGGGCATGGCGGCGACGATGCAGGTGGCCGCTTGGATGTTGACATCAAATAGGGTTTTGTCCAGGGTGGCATCGCCGAGGAAGGTGAGAAAGCCGCGCTGTTTGGCCTCTTGGATGGCCTCTGGCTCGGCATCTACGACGATGAAGGGCAGGCGCTCGGCGGCGAATTCGTAGGCCACCTGGCGACCGGCCCGGCCATAGCCACAGAGGATGTAGTGGTTGCGGAGATTTTTGATCAAGCGGGTTTTCCTGCGGTTGCGGAGGCTGTCTTGGAAGTAGCCCTGGACAAAGGCTTCGGTGAAGCGGTTGACGATGTAGCCAATGCTGACCAGGCCCATGAGGATCAGCGAAATGGTGAAAATTCGCCCCTTGGAGCTGAGGGGTTCGACTTCGCTAAAGCCGACGCTGCTGAGGGTGATCACCGTCATGTAGGCCGAGTCGAGCAGGCTCCAGCCCTCAATCCAGCGATAGCCCACGGTGCCGATGATCAAAACCCCGAGTAGGAGCAAGATTGCCGTGATCAGATCGCGACGGATCGGTTGGGAGGGGGAATTCACAAGGGGGGGCGATTCCTATGGAGGCTTGCGACGCGATCGCGCTTCAAGATTCAACGCTGGCCCAATTGTAAAGGCTCTGGATTCCGCCGGGACACCGGCTTGAGCTACGCTGAGAGGTGCAATTTTATGGCCGCAATTCCCGGAAGCCCCCATGCGACTGTCCCAGATGCTCCTGGTCACCCTGCGCGAAGACCCCGCAGAGGCCGAAATCCCCAGCCACAAGCTGCTCGTGCGGGCCGGGTACATTCGCCGCATCGGCAGCGGGATTTATGCTTACTTGCCCTTAATGTTGCGGGTGCTGCGTAAGGTGTCCGATATTGTTCGCGAAGAGATGGACGCCACGGGAGCCCAGGAATGCCTGCTGCCCCAGATCCAGCCCAAGGAGCTGTGGGAGGAGTCGGGGCGCTGGAGCACCTACACCGAAGCGGAGCAGATCATGTTCGCCCTGAGCGATCGCCAGGGTCGCGAACTGGGCCTTGGCCCCACCCATGAAGAAGTCATCACCGCCGTGGCGCGGGACTTAATCGGTTCCTATCGCCAACTGCCCGTGAACCTTTATCAAATTCAAAGCAAATTCCGCGATGAAATTCGCCCCCGCTTTGGCCTCATGCGCGGTCGCGAATTCATCATGAAGGATGCCTATTCCTTCCATGCCAATGAGGAGAGCCTGAAAGAGACCTACGCTGAGATGGACCAGGCTTACCGCAATATCTTCAGCCGCTGCGGGTTGAAGTTTCGGCCTGTGCAGGCGGATTCGGGGGCGATCGGGGGCTCAGCCTCCCAGGAGTTCATGATCCTGGCCGAGGCTGGCGAAGACGAGATTCTCTACACCGAAGACAATCAATATGCCGCCAACGTCGAAAAGGCCACGTCCCTGCCTGCCGATGCGGTGCCTTCTAGCTTTAGCGAATACCAAAAACTAGAGACGCCGAATACGCCGACGATCGCCTCCCTGGCAGACTTCCTCGACTGCGATGCCACCCAAATCGTCAAAAACGTTCTTTACCAAGCGGTTTACGACAACGGCCTGACCGTGCTGGTGCTGGTCAGCATTCGCGGCGACCAGGATGTGAACGAAACCAAACTCACCAATGAAGTCGCTCGCCAAGCCGTTAACTATGACGCGGCGACGCTGCTCAAGCTGACCGTGCCCGATGAAGAAGCCCAGCAAACATGGGCCGCTAAGCCCCTGCCCCTGGGCTACATCGCCCCGAATTTGCCAGATAGCTACATTGCCAAAGCTGAAACCGTTGCGCCGAAGTTCCTGCGCCTCGTAGACCCCACCGCTGGGGAGCTGACGAACTTTGTCACCGGCTCCAATGAGAGCGGCTTTCACACTGTGGGCGGCAACTGGGGCGCGGAATTTGAGCTGCCGGAGATTCAGCTTGACCTGCGCACGGCCAAGGTGGGCGATCGCGCCCCCCACGACCCCAGCCAAACCCTGCAAACCGCCAGGGGCATCGAAGCGGGCCACATCTTCCAGCTCGGCCTCAAATATTCCACCGCGATGACAGCGGAATTCATGGATGAGGACGGTCGGCCCAAGCCCCTGTGGATGGGCTGTTATGGCATTGGCGTCTCCCGCGTGGCCCAGGCAGCGGTGGAACAGTCCCATGATGGCAATGGGATTATTTGGCCGGTGGCGATCGCCCCCTACCACGCGATCGTCGTCGTCCCCAACATCAAAGCCGAGGACCAACTCGCCGCCGCTGAAAAGCTCTACAGCGAACTGAACGCCGCAGGCATTGAAACCCTGCTAGACGATCGCCCCGGTCGCGCTGGCATGAAGTTCGCCGATGCGGAGCTGATTGGCATTCCCTATCGTATTGTCACAGGCCGCTCCCTGGCGGAGGGCAAGGTCGAGCTGGTGCAGCGGGCCAGTGGCGAGAAGCAAGAGGTCGCTCTGGCAGATGTTGTTGCGACCTTCAGGGCTGGATGGCTGCGGCATTGGCTTAAAGGCTCAGCCTAATCTCTGAACAAAAGCAACTTGTCTTTGCGAAGCAAGGTATCTACAATGTAGACACCTTGCTCAAGGATTGATCGATGGTCACAACCATTTCCAAATGGGGCAACAGCCTAGCCGTTCGTATTCCCCAGCAGTTTGCGAAGGACATTGACCTAGAAGAAGGCGCTGAAGTTGAGTTCTCCATTATTGATGGAACCTTGGTCATCAAGCCCCAGCGGCACAAGCGCTATTCCCTCGCTGAGCTAGTCGAGCAGATCACCGCTGAAAATCTCCATGGCGAAATCAGTGAGGGTGATGCTGTGGGGAATGAAGCCTGGTGACCCAAAGGAATTACGTTCCAGAGCGGGGCGATATTGTTTATTTAGGGTTTGACCCAACCAAGGGAAGAGAGCAGCGAGGGTATCGCCCAGCTTTGGTGATGTCTCCGGCGCTCTACAACGGCAAGAGTTCCTTGGCGTTGATGATGCCGATTACGAGCAAGCGTAAAGGCTATCCCTTTGAAGTCGCTTTGCCGCAAGGGCTGACGACGGAGGGGGTGGTTTTAGTCGATCAGGTGAAATGTCTGGATTGGCGATCGCGGCAGGCTAAGTTTGTCGAGTCCGTGCCAGCGAAATTAGTTGCAGAAGTGCAGGCCAAGATTGAGCCACTCTTATTTTGAGTGGGTCGATGGGCGATTGGGTCTATGGGCGAGTGAGTCGCTAGTGGCGGGGGCAGGTCAGTGTTCTGAAGCCCATAATGCAGCGTTCTGAAGCCCATAATAATGGGCTCGATTCTGCGCCGTGAGCTGGGGAGAATTCCAATGCTCCGCAGCACCGTGGTGGAGATGCAAATAGGTCAGATCGGGGCAGCGGCACAGCGCCTGTTCTCTGCCCAAATAGCGCTCGATCAACTCTTGATCCTCGGCCCCCCAGCCCACGAAGGTCTCATCCCAGCCCCCGACTTTGAGCAGGCGATCGCGCCGAAACAACGGCATCACCCCAAACCGTTCCCCATGGAGCAAATGCTTGCGCAGGGCGCTGGGCTGATCCTCAGGGCCAAGGGCAGCCCCAGCCAAGAGCGAGGCTAACGCCCCTGGATCATCTAGCGCCGCTGGGTCAACCGTTGCTTGGGCAACCATTAAGCGATAGCCCGTGACCAAGAGCTGGGGAGATTGGGCCGCGAGCTGGCGATGGCGCAGGAGGGTCTGGCCGAGGGGAATCAGGTCCACATCAAAGGCGGCGATGTATTCGCCCTGGGCCTGGTTAAGCGCCAGATTGAGCGCCCTGGTCTTGTGAAAGGGGCCTGCACAGGCCAAGTGCAGATAGGTGACCCGGTGCTGTCGAAGCCTCTGGGCCAGACCGGGCGAAGGGGTGGGGGTCACTTCGACAACAATCCAGTCCAGGGACTGCTTCAGCGCTGGGGGAGATTGCTGCCACCAGGCGAGCTGGGTCGTGAGATGGGGGAGCGATCGCGATAGGGGGTGAGCAAACTCAGACTTGTATCCATCCATCAGTCCTGGGTTGAAACTAAAAAATCAGCTAGCTCCGGTGGTGCAACCACGGAGATGGGAAGCCCTTGCCCTGGGCCGACAGCCTGGGAGGCACCCGGCAAGTCGCCGAGTAACCGCCCCTGGGCCAGGCCCGCGAGGCACCTGCGAATATTCTGATCGCGGCTCGCCTGGGGCATTTGTTCCCCAGCGAAGCGATTTCTCAAGCCATCCCCATGGGAGAGGTGCATCACCCAGCCGAGTTGCCCCACAGCACAGCCGGACAGTTGTGCCCGCATTAAAAAATCTTGATCCTCCCAGCCCCAGCCCCGGAAGCCATGGCCATAGCCACCGAGGTCTTGGAAGCGCGATCGCCGGGCACAAATCAATCCACAGCCGGGGCGCATCGCTCCCGCAGAAGCCGCCCCAGAAGATGCAGCAGCAGAATCCACAGCATAGACCTCCACCCGGAAGCCCTCGCCTTGGGCCTCAATCCGATAGCCATAGCGGGGACGCTGTACGGCCCCATCCTGGGGCCTAGACTCCACCACCGATTGGATTGCATTGATCTGGTGGGGATGGGACGTGGCGGCGATCGCCAGGGCCTCCAAGCTCTCCGTGTTCCACAGGATATCCACATCTGAGATCAGAATCAGGGGTGCAGTTGCAGTAGCAATTCCTTGGTTCAATAACCAGCCCTTGTTAAAGTCAAAAGCAGAACCACAATGCAAAACCTCCACATCGTGCCATTGATTGACCTGGGCTAATTGCGATCGACAATCGGCCTCCCGAGAGCCGCCATCACAGAGCAAAATTCGTCCCAGGACAAAGCCCCTGGCCTGACTCGCCTGCTCCCGCAGCGTTGTCACACAGTCCACCACCGTGCTCCGGTCTCTCACCGGAATAATCACATCCAGGGCTAAGCGTTCCATGGCTGGCTCCGTGGCTGGTTCCAGGACGGGTTCCATCGCAATTCAGGCCCCCAGCGGTGCTTCAAGCTCACCGGCCTAGCGATGCAGAGGGGCGTCAGATCGAGCGATCGCTGTTCAGCCGCTGCCAGGGCATTGTCCCGAGCCCGCTGCTTGAGTTGTGCCGTCAACGCCTGTCTGGGGGGGGGAACCCAACCCCGTCGCCGCCGCCGTGGTGAGGGAGCCGGGGCGCTTGCGGCGGAAGTAGCAATAGCGGGGGCTATTGACCAGACGGGCCCGCCAGTGAGCCCGCAGCAAAAACTCCGTGTCCCCGCCAAACCGCAGCCCCGTGGCAAAACCGCCCAGCCGTTGCACTAAGTCGCGGGTCACGAGGCTGGTGGGGTGGAGCAGGGGGTGGCCCGGCCCCTGGTTCAGAGCTTGGGTGACGTTGGGTGGATAACCCACCGCTTGTAGCTGCAACTCCGGTTCCAGGATGCGAATTTCTTGGCTGCCGACCAGCTCCGCCCCCTGGCTGCGGGCGGTGGCCAGGAGGGTGGCGAGGCGATCGCCCGTAGACCAATCATCAGCATCTTGAAACAGGTAGGCATCATAGTCCGTTCGATCAATCACGGCCTGAATCAGTCCGTAGGGACCGACTTGCTCAGCCGCCGTGAGCAGCGTGACCGATTCAAAGCCTTGGATAATTTCCAGGGGGGGCTGGGGAGAGGCATCGTCAATCACCACAATGTTGCTGGGGGCATGGGTTTGCTGGACTAAGCTGGTGAGGCAGCGCCTGAGCCAGGGCTCACAGCCCCGGTGGGGAACCAGGGCCAGGATCGTCGGCGAATCGGGCCAGTCATAGGCTTGGAGCTGCTGCGGCCAGGGGAAGATAGGAGGGGCGTCATCGGGGAAGGGGGTCTCCCAGTGGACGGCGATGTCGTTGTTTTCTAGGGCGATCGCCAGCTCCAGCGGCCGATCAAACTGTCGGTACGATGAGGGCAGGTCATCCCACTCAACCACCTCCCAATCATTTAAATCCTCCCAAAGCAATCTGGCAGTCTCCTGGGGCAGGGGAGCGGGAGGCGGGTTAATTCTCAGCCTGATCGCTGCCATCATGGTTCCCTGTTCCAACTGAGTGCGGATTGCTTGCCGTTGGCAGCTTGGGTTTGGCGGTCAAAGTTAGATTGGTGCCGATGGGGCGGGGCGGCGGCAAACAGGCAAGCGTAGGCCAGCTCGGGTTCGCCTCGCTCAATCAATTTGGGGGCTAGGACAGTCAAGAGGGGCAGCCAGGGCAGGGGATTGGAGACAGCGCTGCTGGAGCCAGGCCGAGTCCCGAGCAAACCCACCTGATCGCGCAGGATATTAAGCCAAGCCAGCGGATCAATTTCAGCTTCAAAGACCAAGCTGCCATAGGCCCGCTCCAGCCAGCATTGCGCCGTCTCGGCAGCGGATTCGGCCTGGTCAAAGCATTGGGAGAGGCATTCAGCCACAGCAGTTTGATCCCGCCGCAGCAGCGCTTGGCGGTGGCCTTGCCAAGCCCGGTCAAATCCAGTCTGCTCGAATCCAGTCTGCTCAAATCCAGGCTTGCCCAAACCCACGTCAGTTGTTGAGCCAACAAACCGGCCTGGGCGATGGTGAACTATCTCAGCCCACAGCGCCACGTGGAATAGATCCAGCCGAGGTGCCACCTGGAACAGATCCCCCAGCAGCATAGCGGGCAGAGGCCGAAGGGCCGGGAGCCAGGGATGGGAACGGCGCTGGGCTTTCCAACCGGCTTGGTCGAGGATGGCGAGGTAATGGTGGAAGCTAAAGGCATCGGCTTTCACTGGCCCGGACCAGGTTTGCTGGATCAGCGCCTGCACCGGTTGCCACAGCATCTCAGCAAACTGAGTCTCCAGGGTGAGCAGGGGAGCCATGAGATCGAAGGCCATGGCAGAGCCTGGAAAACGGGCAGAGCTGGGAAAACTAGCAGAGCCAGCTCGCCAAAGCTGGAAGCGCTCCAGCAGCGCTTGGTATTGCTGGTGAACCGGTTGGGGGAAATCTATGTCCATGCCCACGCCCACACCCACACCGGGCTCTGCCCCAGCCAAGAGGCCCACCGCCCACAGCAAGACACGGATTTTCATCGCCTCCACGGCGGGGGCCAGGGCTGGCGCACTAGCCAGCAATTTTGTTGTCAGGGCAACGGTCTGGGCTGGCAGCCCCCCCAGGGCAATCAGCCGAGGCGCGACCAGTTGCTGGAGCAAGGCTGCCACATCCTGGGCCTCTCCGAGGGGCAGCGGCTGGGAGAGCCAGTCCGACCAGGCCCCTCCGGTGACCCGGCCCAGCCAGGTCTCGCTATCCGAGCCTTGCAAACGGCTGGCCCAGGCATTGCTCTGGGGAGTTTCGACCAGGAGCTGGGTGGGTTGCGGACCAAAGCAGTCTGTCAGCCAGGCTTGGAGCGGCTGCACCTGGGCTTGAAGCTGGGGGTCTGCGGGATCCAAAACCATCGCAGGTTGTAGCCACAGCCTGCGATGGTCGGGATAGAGCTGGAGCTGGTAGCTGAGAATGTCCGGAAAACTGGGTAGATCAAATTCTCCCGGCCAGCGCTGCTCCCCCTGCACCGGCATGGCTTCTTCCTCCCGCCCCAGCACCACCGCCGTGGGGCCGGGACGACCGCAGGGACAGGGGTCGGTCAACAGCCGCAGGACATCGCCGCCGCAGTAGCGCACCAGGGGCATGGCCAGGTTGTGGAGATCGGTCGTCACCAGCCTGCCATTGATGATTTCGTAGAAACAGCGATCGCCATCCAAATGCAACCGCCCTGCCTCAGGACAGCTCAGGCCAGAGATCCCCGACTCCTGGCTGCCATATTCGTTAATGATGGGAGCTTTGAAGGTTTGCTGGAGCAGCGATCGCTGGGATTCAAACAGACATTCCCCCGTCGCAATCACAGCCCGGACCGGCCCAAGGGGAGCTGGGCCAGGGTGATGAAGCGCCACGGCCACCTCACAGAGCCGACTGGGATAGCCCCGCAAAATCAAGGGCTGGGCCTCCACCTGTTGCCGCAGTTGGGCCAAAAAATCCCCATCAATGGCTCCCACCAAGCTGATCCTGGGGCCGCTGGCGCTGCTCGCCATGGGGACGGTCTGGGGTCTCGGCTTTGCGTTGGCCAAGATCGCCGGGCAGAACGGCGCGCATCCGCGTGGGCCTGATCATCTGGGAGACGATCGGGAGCGGAATCCTGCTGCTGCTGGTCTGCGCCGCACTCGGCCGCTATCCGCGGCGGCAATGGGTACATCTGCGCAACTATTTGATCAACGGATTACTCGGCTTCACCATCCCGGGGCCGATCCTGTTCTGGGCAGCACCGCATCTGCCGGTCGCAGTGCTGACCTGATGATCCCGATGGCGCCGCTCCTCACCTATGTGCTGATCCTCGGGATGAAGATAGAAAGGTTCGACAAGTTTCGCGCGCTGGGCGTCATGGCGGGGTTCGTCGGCGTCGTGCTGATCTGGGTGTTCAGCGTCAGCCTGGACCTGCTGCCCAGTTTCGG